>JBHACB010000035.1:0-10755 GCA_041854325.1 Porphyromonas sp. | reverse complement strand
TAGGCAAACAACGATTTACTGTACTAACGACATCATTATGAAAGAGACAAAGATCCCTGCTCGGCACCTGACCGAGGGAGGCGACCTAGAGCTCCGCATCCACAGCGTCAAGGAGCTAGCCTGCCTCTATTTCCCCTACGTCGACCCTCAGCTGGCCAGCCGTAAGCTACGCCGGCTCATCGCTCACGACCCACTCATCGCTAGCGAACTACACGCCCGAGGCTTCCGTCCACGTATGCGTACCCTACTACCAGCCCATGTGCGCGTCCTCACCACGCACCTAGGCTTCCCGGGAGAGCTATAGCGACTAAGCCCTTCCTAGAGCGAGCAGGCACAGATGAAGCCGTTGGGCTAAAAAGGTTATCTTTGCATTAAAGTAAGATACGGACCATTATGTGGCAACTATTGATAGAACAGTTTCGTGGGCTACGGCCTCATCTGTACAGCCTGCTGGGCTTCGCACTCTCGGCAGTCATCGTGGCTCTTGTCGCCCCTGGTACCCAAGGCTTCAAATATCAGTTTGCCAAGGGACGCCCCTGGCAGTACGAGCTACTAACGGCACCCTACGACTTCCCTATCTACAAGACCGAGGCCGAGATCACACGGGGGCAGGATAGCATCCGCAAGGCTATGCGCCCAGTCTTCTCCCTAGACAGCTCTACCGAAGAGATGATGCTGAACGAGCTCGACGACGAGTACCGCTCGCGCCTAGCCGTGCAGATACCACAGCGCTATCACTCGTATGTGCGTCAGCACCTCTCCGAGCTCTACTCGATAGGTTTGATGGGTGCCGATCAGCTCCAGGAGCTACGTAGCCGAGGGGTACTAGAGATACAGCTACGCAAGGGTGATGTGCTCGAGCGCAAGCCTATCACACAGTTCTACAGCCTCAAGGAGGGCTACGACAAGGTCATCACCTCGCGCCCCTCGAGCCTCGACCTCGAGGTGCTCGAGCGCATGGACATAGGGCGATTTCTGCGCGAGAATATCGTCTACGATGAGGCACTGACCGAGACGATGCTCGCCGAGGAGCTAAGCAAGCTCTCGCCCTCGGTAGGGCTAGTGCAGCAGGGTGAGCGCATCATAGGGCGAGGCGAGATCATAACGCCCCACCTGTACAACGTACTACGCTCGCTGGCTCAGGAGCACAACGAGCGTAGCGGAGGCTCGCTCCAGCACCACTCGGTGCGCATAGGAGTCTTCGTCGTGGTGGGGCTACTACTCATCAGCATAGGCATGTATCTACTGCTACTCGTCCCAGGCTTTGCCAAGACAGGCAAGAATATGGTGCTCCTGCAGACGGCGACCCTACTCTTCGTGATACTCACGGCCATCAATGCCCGCTACGAGCTCTTCAATGTGTACGTGATACCGTATGTGATGCTCCCCATACTGCTACGTATCTTCTTCAACGGCTACACAGCCCTCGTAGCATTCATTGCCGTAGTGCTCTCGTCTGCTCTCTTCGTCGCCGAGCCTCTATCGTTCGTCCTCGTGCAGATGATAGCAGGTGTCGCCGCCCTAGTGAGCATGCAGAAGCTATCGTCGCGTGCACAGATGATCAAGGCGGCCTTCGTCGTCTACATCACCTACTCGATCAGCTCTATAGGTATCACGCTGGCCACAGGTGGCGAGATCAATGCGGCGTACTGGATCGTGCAGTTTTACTTTGCGGTCAATCTGATTTTCTTGATGTTTACCTACATCCTAGCTTTCGTCGTAGAGCGTGCCTTCGGCTACGTCTCCAACGTGAGCCTCGTGGAGCTGAGTGATGTCAACACCCCACTGCTTCGAGAGCTGAGCGAGGTAGCCCCAGGTACCTTCCAGCACTCATTACAGGTATCTATCCTAGCGAGTGAGGCTGCGGCCAAGGTAGGAGGTGACGTCTCCTTAATCCGTACGGGAGCACTATATCACGACATCGGCAAGATCAAGAACCCTGCCTACTTTACCGAGAACCAAGGCGGTAGCAATCCGCACGACCTCCTCCCCCAAGACGAGAGTGCACGCATCATCATACGCCACATCACCGACGGCATTATGCTGGCACAGAAGCACAATCTGCCCACGCAGATCATCGACTTCATTCGTACCCACCACGGAGCGGGGCTAGTGCGCTACTTCTACAACACCTACTGCAATCAGCACCCCGACCTCGAGGTAGACCCTACCCCCTTCACCTACCCAGGCCCCAACCCCTGGACCAAGGAACAGGGTATATTGATGCTCGCTGATGCCGTAGAAGCCTCGAGCCGTAGCCTCAAGGAATACACCGAGCAGAGCATCCGCCAGCACGTGGCCCGTATCATCGATAGCATCGTGGCAGAGGGATACCTCAACGATACACCTATCACCTTCCACGACCTACAGATCATCAAGCAGGTCTTCACCAGCAAGCTCCTGACGATGTATCATACACGTATATCTTACCCCGACAAGCGATGAGACCTATCTTCATAGTCGGGTATATGGGCTCGGGCAAGAGCACCCTCGGGCGCAAACTAGCCGAGACCCTCGGGCTGGGCTTCGTCGACACCGACATCTTCCTCGAGAACCGCTTTCGTCAGCGTATCAGCGATATGTTTGCCACAGTGGGCGAGGAGGTCTTTCGCCGGCGTGAGCACGTGATCGCCGAGGAGCTATCGGGCATGGACGACACCGTGATAGCCACAGGCGGAGGCCTACCCTGCTACCACGACAACATGGCTCTGCTCAATGCCTCGGGTCTGACGATCTACCTCGAGGCCAGCGACACGATGCTGACCCACCGCCTAGAGCTGTGCAAGCGTACCCGCCCCTCGGTACGCGACAAGCAGGGCGATGAGCTACTCGAGCACGTGCGCTCGGCCATGGCTCTGCGCCGCGCCGTCTACGAGCAGGCACATCTGAAGGCATCGGTCGATCGAGTGTACAACGAAGACGACGAATGGCTCGTAGCACGGCAGATAGCCACCCGCATCACCGAGCTCCTATCACTAGAAGCTCAGGGCAATGACTAGAGACAAACGAAACTATAGCATACGAATATGAACCAAGAATGTACGACGACGATCATCGGTGTAGCCGGAGGCTCTGCCTCGGGCAAGAGCACCCTAGTGCGCAAGCTCCAAGAGGCTTTCGCTGAGGAGCAGGTGATCACCCTCTGCCACGACTTCTACTACAAGGCGCACAATGAGCTAAGCCTTGAGGAGCGTTCGCAGCTCAACTACGACCACCCCGCAGCCTTCGATACCGATATGATGATCGACCACATCCAACGCCTACGTCGTGGTGAGACGATCTATCGCCCAGTCTACTCGTTCAATGAGCACAACCGCCTCGAGCAGACCGTAGCCGTATCGCCTGCTAGAGTGATCATCCTAGACGGTATCCTCATCCTCGAAAACAAAGACCTGCGCGACCTCATGGACATGAAGGTGTATGTCGATACCGACGACGACGTGCGCCTAGCTCGGCGCCTAGTGCGCGATGTGCAGGAGCGTGGGCGTGATATGAACTCGGTGCTCAAACAGTACTTCTCGACCGTCAAGCCCATGCATCGCGACTTCGTGGAGCCCAGCAAGCGGTATGCCAATATCATCATCCCCGAGGGAGGCTTCAACAGCGTAGCCCTAACGCTACTGATCGAGAACATCCGCTCGCTAATCCGCTAGCCTCATGCCTCTACATCGCTACCTCCTCGCTATCGGGCTATCTGCCCTATGGGCCTGTTCGTCGGGGCCTCATCCTGGAGCTCACGCCCTGCTACTGACGGCCGATAGCCTGACCATATCGGGGCACTATACCGAGGCCATACGCCTAGCCGATAGTGCTACTCGCCTAGCGCCTGCCGACACGGCTATCCTCAAGCATGCCATCGCTACCAAGCGCGAGGCACACTACCGCGAGGCCGAGTACATGCTCGTGCAGATAGACCGCCAGCTACGCGCCCTCGCCCCACAGCTCAAGGCGGCACAGGAGGGCTTCGTAGAGCAGCGCAACCAAGAGTACAACACCGCGCCACGCCTCGTACTCCCCTCCCTATCGGCCGAGCGTCTCGGTGCTCGCCCTCACCTGCGAGCTCTAGTAACGAGCGAAGGGCTATCAATCATCTCTGTCTACACAGGTCCACAAGGGGTCGAGCACACCAGCATGCGCCTCTCTATAGCCTCGGCCGACAGCACCTATACTGCCGTGGAGATGCCCTACGATGGTGCGCTCAACTATCGCTACAGCGATGGCCTGCGTCAGTGGGAGCTCGTTACCTATCCCGCATTCGTCAGCCTACAGGTAGGCAACTACCTCGACAAAGGCCTCGAGGCAGGGCTATCCCCCACGGTAGAGCTACTGCGCTCTGGGCGACCCGTGGCACGCTTTGCACTAACTCCTGCGGAGGCACGCGCCCTCGGGCAGACGATACGCCTCGCCAAGCTCATCCTCGAGGAGAGAGAGCTCAAGCGTCAGCAGAATGTGTATGCACGTCGCTTCGCACGTCTCGATAGCTAATCTCGGCTATGCGCCCCTCTCTCGTCCTATTCACTCGGCTACTTTACCTAGGCCTTGCTCTCGTATGGGGGCAAGGCCTAGAGGCTATGAGCCCTATGGCTACGGGGCGATGGGCGCGTATCGCCGTGCCTCGCAGTGGGCTCTATGTGCTAGAGGCATCTGAGCTTAGGGCATTAGGCTTCGAGCACCCCGAGCGCGTGCGTATCTGGGGGCATGGCGGACGACTACTCCCCGAGGTAATGGCGCGGATTGAGGACAGAGCCCTGAGCGAAGTACCCAGCCTTTGGGAGGATGGGCGTGTCTACTTCTATGGCGAGGGGCCGACGACATGGTACTATAGCGAGGCCGACGACTTCTATCACCACACAACCAACCACTACACCTCACTCGGCTACTACCTCCTGAGCGAGGGCGACAGCCCTCTACGTATGGGGCAGGTCGTCGCAGAGCCTCACACCTCGCCCTCGCCTCAAGACGCGCGCTACATACACCCCTTGGTGCACGAACAGGATAGCCACTCTCTCTCGGGCAGTGGGCGTAGGCTCTATGGCGAGAGCCTGCGCTCCACGACACGCCTCTCGCATACGCACACTATAGCAGGGGCCGAACGTGTGCGAGGCTCACTAGCCTTCATGGCCTACCCTCGATCGGCCGATGCCGTACTACAGCTGAGCCTCGTGGGGCAGGCGCACACTACGGCCACAGCTCGTCTGGCAGATATGATCACCACTATCGCCTCAGGGGCCTATCACGTCTATGGTCTTCATCGCGAGAGCACGGGAGGCTCCTGGATCTCCCTAGCCTCCGACCACATCATCGCAGACATAGAGCTAAGCACAGCGGGCATCTCCTCACACCTCGACTACTACGAGCTCAATGTAGAGGCGCGTCTCGCCTACTCGGGCACTGGTCAGCTCCACTTCTCCCGCCCTATGCCTCGAGGAGTCTCCAGTACGGGCTACGTCCTCGAGGGTGTGGGGGGTATTCGCCTCTTCAAGGTCGATGCCTCTCGCTCGGCCATGGTCGTGGATCTATCGGCACTACCCCCTAGCACTACCCTAGCTATGCGCCTGCCTGCCACGGACGCCTCGGGACAGCCCTGTCGCTACCTAGCCCTACGCCTAGCAGAGGCATACAAGCCACAGATCATCGGCACGATACCCAACCAAAATCTCTTAGGCACGGCAGAGGCTCCCGACCTCTTCATCATCATGACCGAGGCCTTGAGAGCCCCTAGCCTCCGCCTAGCCGAGCACTACAGAGCACAGGGGCAGAGCGTGCTGGTGGCGACACAGGGCGAGGTCTTCAACGAGTTTGGTGGTGGCACGCCCGATGCTACAGCCTATCGCCTAGCCGTGCGTCATCTTGTAGACCTGTATCGACGCACACGAGGCACTACCGATGTGGGGATGCAGCTCCTTCTCGTAGGTGATGCAGCCTACGACAATCGCCGCCTAACGACCGACTGGCGCACCTATACAGATGAGCTACTCCTAAGTTACCAAAGCCTCAACTCCCTCGATCTGGCCAGCTACACGAGCGACGACTACTTCGGTATCGTCGCTGACGAGCTCCCCAAGCGAGGCATCGGCACCAGTGCTGTGTATCCCGAGCTACACGAGCTCCCTCTCGACATAGGCGTAGGGCGCCTACCTGTACGTACTGCGAGCGAAGCCATGGCTGTGATAGACAAGATCATCGGCTACGAGACACGCCTCGCTCGAGGCCCTTGGCGCATGCGTGCGGCCTTCGTGGCCGACAATGGCGATGGCAACAGCCATACGCGCCAGAGCATCGAGATAGGGCAGGTCTTAGAGACTACTCTACCCGAGCTACGCCTCGATAAGATATACATGAGTGCACACATGAGGCAGAGCATCGGGGGCAAGGTGTCTGTCCCTAGTGCCAAGAAGGCTCTGCTCGCCTCCCTAGCTCGTGGAGTATCGATCATCAACTACAATGGCCATGGTAGCCCGCGTAGCTGGGCTCAGGAACAACTCCTAACGATCGACGACATCAAGGCTCTCGACTCCCCCTACCTGCCGCTATGGATCACGGCTACGTGCGACTTCGCTCCCTTCGATGCCCCCTCTACCTCTGCTGGCGAGGAGGTGCTACTACACCCTACGAGTGGAGGTATCGCCCTGCTCTCCACCACACGTGTCGTGTACGACCTGCCCAACCTAGCGCTCAACAAGGCCGTCCTACGCGAGCTCCTCACCCGCGATGCCTCGGGGCACTATCGCCCTCTAGGCCTCGTGATACGCGATGCCAAGAATACCCTGCGAACAATGCCTTCGCCCGAGAATAGGCTCAACTTCGTTCTCCTAGGCTCCCCCCTTACACGCCTCCAGCTACCCAGCACCGATGCTGTGGTGCACACGATAGGCGGTACAACGCCCTCGGCTACTCACCCTGTGGAGCTATCGGCTCTACAGCAGGTGCGTGTCGAGGGCTACGTGCGTTCGGAGGCTGGCGTCGTAGATGGCGACTTCGAGGGCACCATACATCTCGCCGTCTACGATGCCGAGCGTGAGCTAAGCACTATCGACAACTTCGATGGCCGCGGTATCCCCACCCCCCCGACCTCCTATCGCGACTACCCGAACCTCATCTACGAGGGCACAGCTCCAGTACGAGCTGGATACTACAGCCTCGACTTCGTGATCCCTCGTGATGTCGCCTACCAAGGCTCCGCAGGGCTCATCAGCCTGTATGCCTACGATGCCACACGTACTCGCGAGGCGATAGGGGCCAATACACACTGGCGAATAGCCCCTGGCGGCACGCCCGACCTATCTGCCGACACCATAGGGCCCAAGATACTCGCCCTACGCCTCGGGGCTCACGATGTGGCCTCGTCGCCTCGAGTACCCGTAGCGGTAGAGCTGTATGCCCACCTGCGCGACGACACTGCGCTCAACCTCTCGAACGCCGGTATCGGGCATCGCATCAGCCTAAGCATCGACAATAGGCTCGATATGCGCTACGATCTCGGGAGCTACTATACGCCCCTAGCCTCCTCGGGCGAGGGCGAGATACGCTTCCCCATGCCCGAGCTAGCACCAGGGCACCACACAGCACGTCTCGAGCTCTGGGATGTGTACAACAATGCTACGGTGCGCACCTTCGCCTTCAGCATACAGCCTGGCCTAGCGCCGCGCCTAGTGCGCCTCGAGGTAACCCCCAACCCTAGCCTAGCCTCCAGCGATACTCGCCTACGCGCTTGGCACGACCTCGGGGCACTACCCCTAGAGGCAGAGCTATCCCTGTACGACCTCGGGGGGCGATGCCTACAGGTGCTCCCATGGCAGCGTACGAGTGCCTCTAGCTCTGGTGCTATCGAGCTCTCTATCGCCTCACTAGCCTCGACTCTCCCCCCGGCTACCTACATCATCCGACTCGGGCTAAGACGCTCGGCAGGGGCAGCAGGCTATGCCTCGGTCAAGTGGATCAAGGCAGAGTGATGTGCCCAATCGAGATATAATGTATAACTTCGTCCAAAATAAGCAGATCAGAATATGAAGAAGTCAAGCCTCCTCATCGCCCTCGCCCTCACCCTCGGGAGCCTCACGCTCCATGGACAGAGCGCGACGCAATACCGCCCTGTGCTGACGGCTGTGCCCTCACTACAGATAGTGCCCGATGCCCGTGCCGCTGGTATGGGCGATCTCGGTGTAGCCTCTACACCAGATGCCTACGCCCAGTATTGGAACCCCGCCAAGTATGCCTTTGCCTCTAGCCGATCGGGGCTATCGCTGAGCTATACGCCCTGGCTATCGCGCCTTGTCGATGATGTGTCGCTGACGCAGATAGCAGGCTACTACCAGCTAGGGAGCGATGCTAGCCATGCACTAGGGGCGTCGTTTCGCTACTTCTCGCTAGGCAAGATGACTCGCTGGGACGACCTAGGCAATAGCCTCGGTGATGTGCACCCCAACGAGCTTGCCGTCGACCTCAGCTACTCCCTCAAGCTATCGCCCGTCTACTCCATGGCCGTGGCTCTACGCTACATCCACTCGCACCAAGACCTCTCGGGCGAGAGTAGCCCTGGATCGGCCTTCGCAGCCGACCTAGCTGGCTACATGCACCGCTACGTGATGATAGGTAGTGCCGAGAGCCTGTGGATGGCAGGGATCAATATCAAGAACATCGGTACCAAGATCTCCTTCGACGACGGAGCCAATACCTCCTTCATCCCCACCAACCTCTCCCTAGGTACTGGGCTACTCTACCCGATCGACGAGTACAACCACCTAGCCCTGCACCTCGAGGCCAATAAGCTCCTCGTCCCCATGGCTCCCGTGCGTAGCGACTACTCGACCGACCAAGGCTTCGCCAGTGCCCTAGCGAGCTATCGTAGCACCTCGAGTATCGCGGGTATCTTCAAGAGCTTTGGCGACGCTCGAGGAGGCTTCGCCGAGGAGATGAAGGAGGTACGCTGGAGCATCGGTGCCGAGTATAGCTACGATCGCAAGTTCTTCCTCCGCGCTGGCTACAGCTACCTGCACCCCGACAAGGGCAACCTACAGGCCTTCACCGCAGGGGCAGGGTTTCGCCTCAGTGCCTTCCGCATAGATGCCTCGTATATGCTGAGCACCGTACAGCACAATCCGCTCGATCAGACCCTACGCTTCACCCTAGGCTTCGATCTCGAGGGGCTACGCCAGCTACTATTCTGATATATCCATGCTCAATATCCTCTCCCTACAATGAAACTTCCCTATCGAATAGGCTTCGGCTACGATGTACATCGTCTAGAGGCAGGCTATCCGCTCTGGCTCGGGGGCATACAGATCGAGCATAGCCTCGGGCTCGAGGGGCATAGCGATGCCGATGTCGTCCTGCACACCGTCTGCGATGCTCTGCTGGGGGCTGCCGCCCTAGGTGATATAGGTGTACACTTCCCCCCCTCCGACGCTCAGTACAAGGGTATCGACAGCAAGATACTCCTACGCAGGGTCTGCACCCTCATCGAGCGCGAGGGCTATGCCATCGGCAATATAGACGTAACCATCGCGGCCGAGGCTCCCAAGCTCAATCCTCACATCCCCCTCATGCGTGCCTGCATGGCCGAGGTCATGGGCATCGACGAGAGCCAAATCTCACTCAAGGCTACTACCACCGAGCGTCTAGGCTTCACTGGTCGACAAGAGGGGATGTCAGCCTATGCCGTAGCTCTCATCTTAGCTCGCTAGTACCCATGGAACGTACCGACTGCAAGCTCGTCTACATGGCTACGGCCGACTTTGCCCTACCGCCCCTACAGCACCTCGTAGAGCACGGCTACCACATCTGCGCTGTCGTAACAATGCCCGACAAGCCTGCTGGGCGAGGGATGAAGCTACAGCAGAGCAGCATCAAGCGCTATGCCCTAGAGCAGGGCATAGAGGTGCTACAGCCCGAGAAGCTACGCGACCCTGCCTTTGTCGATCGTCTGCGTGCCCTCGCACCCGACCTCGGGCTCGTCGTGGCCTTTCGCATGCTCCCCGAGGAGGTCTGGAGCCTACCACGGCTAGGCACCATCAACCTACACGGCTCGCTCCTGCCTCGCTATCGTGGGGCTGCCCCTATCCACTGGGCCGTGATCAATGGCGATAGCGAGACGGGGGTGTCGACCTTCCAGCTACGCCACGAGATAGATACGGGCGATGTACTGCTACAGGCCTCTACACCCATTGCCCCCGATGACACTACGGGAGCTGTACACGACCGCCTCATGCACCTAGGGGCCGAGCTCCTCGAGCGCACCGTTCGGGCTGTACTCGAGGGGCAGGTAGACCCTCTTCCTCAGAGCGATATGGCTACAGAGGCCACTCATGCGCCCAAGCTCACCAAGGACAATACCCGCATCGACTGGAGCCGACCTGCTAGCCAGCTGTACAACTTCGTGCGAGGCCTCTGCCCCCATCCCTCGGCCTGGACTGAGCTCATCCTACCAGGGCAGACTAGCCCCACGGTGCTCAAGGTGCACGCCTCCGAGGCTATAGCCCTCGAGGCGCGCCACGAGGGGCTACCTATAGGCACAGCCATAGCCCATGGCAAAAAGCACCTCGAGGTAGTCTGTGGTGTGGGGGTTCTACGCCTCACACAGCTACAGCCTGCGGGCAAGAAGGCTATGACCGCAGCCGACCTCCTCAACGGCCTCCGCTAAGCACCTCTAGCCTCCCTCGCCAACGACACAGCCCCTGCACACCGATCGGTGTGCAGGGGCTGTGTCGTTGGCGAGGGAGGCTAGAGGTGCTTAGCGGAGGCCGTTGAGGAGGTCGG
>JBHACB010000034.1:0-21128 GCA_041854325.1 Porphyromonas sp. | reverse complement strand
ATCGAGTACCCCAATTAGCAAGATAGAGGGCTTGGACGCCCTCACAGGCCTTCGCAGCCTCTCCCTATGGGGCACCCAAATCAGCAAGATAGAGGGCTTGGATGCCCTTACAAGCCTTAACAGGCTCGACCTATCGGGTACCTCAATCGGCAAGATAGATGGCTTGGACGCACTCACAAACCTTAACTTGCTCTACCTATCGGGTACCTCAATCGGCAAGATAGAGGGCTTGAATGCCCTCACAAGCCTCAGCAGTCTTGCCCTATCGAGCACCTCAATCGGCAAGATAGAGGGCTTGGACGCGCTTACAAGCCTCAATCGGCTCTACCTATCGAGTACCTCAATCAGCAAGATAGAGGGCTTGGACGCACTCACAAGCCTCAACAAGCTCTACCTATCGAGTACCTCAATCAGCAAGATAGAGGGCTTGGACGCCCTCACAAACCTTAACTGGCTCGACCTATCGGACAATCAGATTAGAGAGATAGAGGGGCTGAAGGTGTGGATCGATGCACGGAGAGAGCAAGGTGGCGATCTACGCATTCACGCCAACCCTTTTCTAGAGGAGATTGGCCTAGTCTTGGATGAGGCTGAGAACCACCTCCCCTACTTGAGGGACTACTTCGCTTGGCAGGAAGAGGAGCAGAGCAACTACGCCCTCCCCTACAAGGTGATGCTACTGGGCAATCATCAGGCAGGTAAGAGTACATTCCTGCATAGGTACGCCCCCGAGTACCAGTGGCATGGGGACTCTACCCACGTCCTACAGGTGCACCGCACCACAGACCCCGATATCAACTTCTACGACTTCGGTGGTCAGGACTACTACCACGGCATCTATCAGGCATTCTTTACCCTCGACTCGCTCTGCCTCCTCTTCTGGCGCAGTGACAAGGACTACAACGGCATAGACCATATTACCACCCAAGGCGACGGAGGAGCCGACAAGCCCAAGACGCTACACTTCGACCGCCTCTATTGGCTCGGGCAGATAGAGTATGCCTATCGGCGCAGGCAGAGGCTATTTGGCAAAGACCCCAGTGCCCCCTCCACCCCCTCTACGATCTGCATACAGACCTACGCAGACGTCGAGGCACGTCAGAGCACCCTAGGCGCAGAGACCTGTGCACACGTCCTCGAGGAGCACTTCGTCTCACTCTGTACAGAGGCAGGTACGCCACGGCACTACGACCTGCGCGTGCGTGGGCTCATCGCGCAGATCCGAGAGCTGGCACAGAGCCAGTCTCCCATCAAGGCAACGGGCGAGGAGGTTAAGCTCTACGAGTACATCAAGGACCTGCAAATCAAGCAGAAGGATGGGGCGTACCGCTCCACTAGGGTCGATGATCTCCTCGGGGAGGCTGGCGTGTCAGATGCCCTCGATGGTAGGTGGCACAGGTACCTCGAGCAGCTTAGCCGTCGGGGCGAGGTACTCTACTATATAGAGCATGAGGAGCTCCGCGACTACGTGTGGCTGAGCCCCTCTGCCACGGTCGCCTATATCCACCGCCACATCCTAGGGAGCAAACATATCTGTCGGGGGGAGCTACCGCCGGACTTCTTCGATAGCCTAGCTCAGAGCGAGGAGGATAAGGAGGAGGACAGGCGCCTCGGGCTACTGCTCGAGCGCGAGCAGGTTATCTTCTCCAAAGGTGGAGATGAAGATAGGGGCTACATCGTCCCTGGCTACCTGCCTCTGCTGGAGGAGTCGCCCGATAGGGAGTGGCTCACCATGGGGCTAGGGCAGGCGCACCTACAGCTGTACTTCGCTCGCTTCATCCCCTTCGGGCTCATCAACCAGCTCATCTGCCACTACGGGCGAGAGGGTCGCCTCGTCAAGTACTACCGAGACCAGATACTCTTCACCATAGGGCTAGATACCTCCCAAGACGAGAAGACCCGCTCTGAGGGGAGTAGGGACGAGCCTACTAAGCCTCGATATAGACTGGCTCGGCGAGACGACTACAAGGTATGGATTAGGCTTGACCTCTCGCAGCGGCTCATCTCTGTAGCGATATGCCCCATAGAGGAGCGTGAGGACAAGAGTGAGATGCGTCAGTACCTCGAGCGCATCATCCTCGACGACCTCCTGCGCCTCTACTGGGGAGGTAGTACCTACCGCCCCGAGCGTGTGCCTATCGACGACCTCTACCTAGCCTACATGGGCGAGGGAGAGAGGGCGAGCGAACCCCTCTTCGTTCGCCTAGCGACACTCGACAACGAGGGTGAGACCACGCAAGGGCGTATCCTAGCCTATCCCCTCACCAAGCGTGCGGGAGGAGCAGGGCACCTCGAGCGTCTAGTCCTAGACCTAGAGGAGGGACGTGAGGTATCGGCACGCCCCTACCAGCATCTCTCTACCAACAAACATCTCTCCACCCTCAAGCGCGTCTTCATCTCCTATTCCAAGGCAGACAGAGATGAGCTCCAAGAGTGTCTCAAGTACCTCTATCCCCTCCAGCGCAGTGGGAAAATCGAGGTTTACTACGATGAGCTTACCTCCTTTAGCGAGAGGATACACGATAGTATCCGTAGACACCTCCTCGAGGCCGACTGCGTGATAGCCCTAGTGAGCCAAGACTACCTCAATACCCTCTACGTCCTCGACAAGGAGCTCCCTGTAGCCATACGAGAGGAGAAAGACATTGTACCCATACAGATCAAGCCCTGTACATGGCAAGACAACCCCGAGTTGTTCGATCGTTACTTCGTCCTCAAGGCACGTATCATCAACTGTAGCCCTAGCGACACTATTCCCCATATCTATGATGCCAAGGGCGCAGAGGCTCAGCGTGCGAGCCACTGGGTAGCTTTCATAGAAGAATTCAAGAAGAAACTCAATATACAATAGACATGGAGCCAAGACAAGATGAGTACAAGCGCCAGCACCTAGAGTTCGTGCAGGGCGTCATCACCCGCATGGCGGGCAATTCGTTTCAGATCAAAGGCTTCTGCGTGGCCATGATCGCCCTAGTCGGGGGACTATATGGGCCAGAGACTAGCCTCTCGGCTCTGCTGTGGCTCCTAGGAGGTATCAGCATAGCCTGCGCCCTCTGCGATGCCTACTACCTACAGCTCGAGCGCAAGTACCTCCAGCTGTATAGCGATAGCGTGGCACGCCTCGAGGACGAGGGGCGTACACTGCGGGATATCTACAGCATGGATGTACGGGCTATCAAGGTCTGTTACTGCAGCTGTCTCTTCTCTCGTAGCCTCTTCATGCCCTACGGCCTCATCCTCGTAGGGCTGATGCTATACGCCCTCTTCGGGCCCTGCTGTAGGGCATAGCCTAGGGGCCTGCACCTGACACCGCCTAGCTCGCCTCGCCTATCGGCTGGGTAGAGCTAGGCGGTGGCGTATCGGTCGGGTAGGGAGGTAGGGGCATCGGGTGGCAGTTGGGGGGCATTTCGGACTATATCGAACCGTTTTGGACGCTAATGGACCGTTTTGGACATCGGGAGCCGCGGGGGTGCCATACCTTTGCAGTGGATAGAGGGAGGACGCAGTACAGCAGAGGCAGTACCCCCTCCTCGCGGACGGCAAGCCGAGCCAAGCTCTCGAGCGTACAGACCTGCAGGGTAGAGAGCAGGCGCAGCCTACCGACCGCTCCACAGAGACTAAATCATTATTTATTCACCATCTCAAATGTATTATCTATTATGAGTATCAAGTTCAGAGTAACCAAGTGCCAGATTAGGCTCGGAGAGCACGCTGGCCAGAGCATGCAGATCGCTTCGCTAGCCCGCAGTGGGCGTGTGGACTTCCGACAGTTTTGCGAGGAGGTAGCCACGGGGTCTACGGTGATGACGGCCGATGTCAAGGCTGTGTTCGACCGCGCTGTGCGCATCATCCAGTACAACGTAGCCCACGGGCGTAGTGTCGAGATCGAGGAGCTGGGGACGTTCTACCCCACGGTGGGGAGCATCCCTGTGCCCGAGGGGCAGGAGTTTAATGCCCGTCTGCACCTGCGCCAGCCTCGTGTCGGCTTCCGTGCCAAGCCTACGTTTCGCACGCTCCGAGATGCACGCCTCGAGCAGATGACCGAGGAGGAGGCCGCTGCCCGCGATGCCGTGCGCCGTAGCAAGGTAGCCAAGGCTAAGGCCAAGGGCGAGGCATCGCCCCAGCCACCCAAGGAGGTCAGCCCAGGTACAGAGGGTGGCGGTAGTGGCTCGTCTACCGACTTCTAGCCCACCTCTCCCATAGCCCCTAGGCTCGCCACAGGCCCATCTAGTAGCCTGTGGCGGGTCTGGAGGCTAGCCTGCGAAGACGATACGGAAGCAATGCCTACCCTCGGGGGTGAAGGAGTAGTCGATAGCGAGGCGCTCCACACGGCATATCGATACGACGAGGGCGAGGCCTAGCCCCGTAGAGCCCTCGCGACGCTTGTGTCCCTGATAGAAGCGGTCGAAGATGTGCTGGCGGTCGAGGGCGTGGCCATCGCTCGTATTGAGCACCTCTAGGCTCGTCTTGTCTAGGCGCACCTCTATGTGCCCGTGGTGTGGGGTATGGGCAAAGGCATTCTTGATGAGGTTGTGGAGGAGGATACCGGCTAGGGTCTTGTCCATAGTGTGTATGGCCCCGTGGTCGAGGTGTAGCCCTACGGTCAGCGAGGCATGTTGATAGGCCTCCTGATAGTCGGGCACTATGCCCTCGATGAGCTCGGCGAGGGATAGGGGCTGCCGGTCGTTGAACTGCTGGTTGTCGATACGCGACATCAGTAGTAGCGACCTATTGAGACGCGTCATATACTCGAGCCGTTCGTAGGCTAGAGATAGCTGCTGGGCCTGCTCGTCGGTGAGGTTGTCGCTCTCCATGACGCCCTCGAGGCGGTGGCGTATGATGGCGATGGGGGTCTGTAGCTCGTGCGAGACGTTGCCGATGAAGAGCTTTTGGTCGGCAAAGAGCTCCTCGGCTCTGTGGGCATTGTCGAGGACGGCTTCGTTGAGCTTGCGGTACTCGATGATCTTGGTATCATTGACTAGAGGCCTATTGGTGTCGCCTAGGCGGTAGGCATCGAGCCAGCGCAGTAGGCGATGTAGGGGCTTGTTGGTCTGATCGTATATCCATAGGCTCACCCCGAGCACGGTGGCGATGAGGCTGACCATGAGGATGAGTATCCAGAAGGATATGCTCAGGATGAGGTCTTGCTTCTCAAAGGTAGGCGTAGAGACCACCACGCGGTGATACTGGCCGTCTGCAGACTGGAAGATATGCGTCAGGATGCGTGCTGGCTCCGTCTCACCCTTGCTACGGACGTAGACCATCGAGTCGGCATAGGCGATGTGTGGCATAGCCTCGGCCTCGGCTAGGGTCAGGGGGTAGAGGTAGTACTCATTGTTGGTATGTTCGCTCTCTGTAGGGAGAGGCTGGCCTGCTAGGAAGCGTGTGATGATATCCTCGCTATAGGCCTCGAGCATATCGTCGGTCTCGTCATTGACCTCGTCGACCATGGCGATATAGAAGAAGCCTGCCCACAGCGCGGTGATAACGCTAAGGGCTATCGTAAGCCTAAGGCCGATGAGAGAGATGAGACGCATAGTGAGCAGAAGTGTCTGATGCTAGGGCTCGCCCTCGACGAGCTTGTAGCCGATGCCGTAGACGCTCTTGAGCTGGATAGTAGCTCCAGCGGTCGAGAGCTTCTTGCGCAGGTTCTTGACCTGTGCATAGATGAAGTCGAAGCTATCCGCCTGGTCGATATAGTCGCCCCACACCCCCTCGGCGAGCATGCTCTTGTTGATCAGACGCCCAGCGCGCATGGCGAAGAAGAGCAGGATGTCGTACTCCTTGCGGCTAAGCTCTAGGGGTACCCCCTCGACGAAGACGCGAAAGTCGTCGGGGCTAATGGCCACATTGCCTACGGTGATGAGCTCCTCGCCGTCGCGATGCTTGCGCCGGATGACGCTCTTGACCCGCGCGATGAGCTCCGAGAGATGAAAGGGCTTGGCGAGGTAGTCGTCGGCCCCGAGGTCGAGCCCTCGTATCTTGTCCTCGACGGCATCACGTGCCGAGATGATGATCACGCTATCGCGCTTGCGCATCTGTTTGATACGCTCGAGCAGGCGTAGCCCATCGCCATCGGGTAGCATGATGTCGAGCAGGATGCAGTCGTAGTCGTACACCTCTACCTTCTCTAGGGCCGTGCGGTAGCTGTCGGCACGCTCCACGATATAGCGTTCCGTCTCTAGGGCACGTCCGATGAGCTCCTGGAGCTCCGCCTCGTCTTCGATCAGTAATATCTTCATATTCGCAAAGGTAGATGCCAAATCTGAACTCATCCTGAAAGCCTCCCAAGCGGTCTCTACACTCTCGCCCTCCTCACCCAATCTACTCGACCGGCATGAGGTGCATCCTGCGCCACATCTCTAGGTCGTGTGGGTGCGTTACCATCTCGCTCAGAGGGACGCACTCGTAGCGGTCGTTGAGGTAGGTACGCACCTGCGGACGCCTATAGTGTGGGCTCATTAGCGAGAGGCTGTCCACACGCTCGGGCGAGGCTATACCTGCCAGCTCCATGAGGGTGTGGAAGTTGCTACGGCTCGTAGCAGGGATGTCGGCATTGGCGTGGGCAGCCTGCACCTTGGCAGGCAGGGCACTGCGGTAGGTCTCCGATAGCCACAGCACACCAGGCACGTGGAGCTGGTAGTACGAGATAGAGGGCGATGAGTGCAGGATGCGGTCGCGGTCGTCGTCGAAGACATCTTCGCCGTGGTCGGCCGTGTAGTACATACCTGCCATGGTGCCCGGCAGGCTATCGAGCCTACGTATCACCTCGTCGAGCAGGTAGTCGGTGTAGCGGATAGCGTTGTCGTAGGCGTTGATGAGCTTGGGTCGCTCGAGCGAGCTGGCCCCTAGGGCATCGTCGGGTACGAAGTGTGCCTGGCTGGCAGGGTAGCGGTCGCGATAGCTCCAGTGAGCCCCATAGGCATGCATCACTACGAAGAGCTTGCGGTGCCCAGCCCCGAGCACTCTATCGAGGTAGGGGAGCATATCGGTGTCGTACACAGGCTTGCGGTCCATGATGGAGGTAGCCTGAGCACGTATCAGGTCGCGTATGCGAAAGTGTTCGTCGGCCTCGTAGGCGAAGAAGTCGAGAAAGCTCCTATTGGCAGGCTGATTGCTGATGAAGACGGTGTGAAAGCCCGCCTCCTTCATGGCCGTGAGGATCCCCTTGACCTGAGGCAGGCGGTCGGCATGCTCTCCATCGGCAGGCGATAGCAGTATGGGGACGCTCTTGTAGGTCGTGTTGCTCTGGGTGGTGAGGTCGCGGTAGACGACAAGGTCGTCGGCATAGCTCATCAAGCGTGGGTTGGTGGCTCGTGGATAGCCGTAGAGCTCCCAGCTGTAGGCTCTCGACGTCTCACCGAGCACGAAGACGTAGACCTCGGGACGCTCCTCGGGGTGCTGGCTCTTGGCTTGATAGGTGAAGCCTGCGCTCGTCTTGTCGTAGGCGGCTACCTGCCTGAGCTTGCCCGTAGCCACGTACATATTGTAGAAGACATTGATCGGATAGACGCCTGCCCGTAGGCTGTAGCTAGGCGACTCGTAGTGGGCATACCACAGGAAGGGAAGCCCGAGTAGCACGGCTCCACCAGCATAGGCGAGGCCTCGCTTGCGAGAGCGTAGGCGTAGCTTGTCGGGCGAGCGCCACGAGCGCACTGCTAGCACTACTATGGCACCATGCAGGAGTAGGGTACCCGCGATGGGCAGTACGAGCCCCCCGAGTAGCTCGCCAGCCTCATCGCTACTAGCACTGAAGATATTCAGAAGCATATCGACGGCGATGATCTCGCCCGAGAAGACGGTGAAGAGCACCATCTGAAAGGCATTGATCAGGAGTAGAAGAGGGAGCCACACCAAGAGCACTCGCCCAGGCTTGCGCCCCGAGGCTAGCACGCCGAGGTATAGCCCTAGGGGGATGAGGATATTGGCTATCGAGGCAGATAGCCCTAGGTAGGGAGAGAAGAAGAGAGCGACATTGGGGGCAAGCAACCCGATCGCTAGGGCTACATATAGTGTACTCTGGCGCAGACAGCCATAGCGCAGGCGTAGGGAGGAGAGGGAGAGCTTGGTCATGAGGGAGAGGCTATTCGTGATGATACGGCTCACCACGTAGTATGGTCATGGCGCGGTAGATCTGTTCGGTAGCGAAGAGGCGCACCATCTGATGCGAGAAGGTCATGCGGCTGAGGGTGATCTGTTCGTTGGCACGAGCGTAGACCTCGTCGGAGAAGCCGTATGGCCCCCCTATCACGAAGACGAGACGCTTCTCACCCGCCACCATACGCCCCTCAAGGTGCCGCGCAAACTCCACGCTGGTGTAGGCGCGTCCACGCTCATCGAGGAGAACGAGCCTATCGGTCGGCTCCACCTGGCGCAGTATCTCACGCCCCTCGGCGAGGCGCTGTAGCTCGGGGGTCGTCTTGCTCGAGCGTTTGACGTCGGGGATGACGCGCATGTCGTACGGCAGATAATGCCCTACGCGCTGAGCATAGAGCTGTATCAGCTCCTCGAGCTGACGGCTATCGGTCTTGCCTACTACGAGCAGTGTGATGCGCATTGGGCCTAGTGAAAACAACCTGTGGTCAATGAAGCCATTCTGTGAGGCTTCATTGACCATATATGCCGGCTACTAGAGACTAATACTCTAGAAGGGGAGGTCGTCGGCACCCATACCTGCCGATGCAGGAGGAGGCGTCTGTACCGTAGGGGCACCGGCTAGGGGATCAAATGCAGGCTGGGTAGGAGCGACATATCCAGGCTGGGCAGGAGCAGCACCAGGGGCCATAGGATTGGCCAGCGATACGAGGCCACGATCGATGCGCCAGGCGCGCACGTCCGTGTACCAGCGACCACTAAACTCACGGCTCTCGAGGTCGATCTGCACCGTTACCTCCTCACCCACCTGTAGGGCAAACTTATCTACGTTGTCGCCCCATAGGTTGAAGCAGATCTTCTTGGGAAACTGGGCATCGAGGGTCTCGAGAATATACTCTTGCTTCTTCCATTCTTTGCCACTAGCCTTGCCCACACCGCTCTGCAGGGGGAGTATCTGTACGATTTTACCTTGTATTTCCATATTCTTAATACTATCTCTAGCGTACGAAGATAGTGATAATATCCCAATTGCACATATCCGCCCTGTAGCGCGAGGTGCCTTTGTACATTCCATCGATAGGAGCAATACTTAGGGCGATCGCTCACACTGAGAGAGCTATTCGAGATCGAAGAGCTTGCGTATGGCTCGCTCGTCTCGAGCTATCTGCGCTTGGAGTGCCTCTAGCGAGGGGAAACGTTCGTTGCCGCGGATGTAGCGCGCGAATTCGATCCGAAGCCTCTGAGCATAGAGGTTGGCCGAGAGGTCGAATATATTGACCTCTATCGTACGGCTCAGCCCCTCGTCTATCGTAGGTCTGTCGCCGATATAGAGCATACCACAGTGGTAGGTCGGGGCACTATCGGCCGTGCCTAGGCGTGGCTCGAGACGAATGCGTACGGCATAGACGCCATCGGCTGGGACGAGCTTGGAGCTATCATCGGGGACGATATTGGCTGTGGGGTAGCCCATACTGCGCCCTATCTGTAGCCCCCCCACCACACGCCCCGATAGCGTATAGGGGTAGCCAAGCAGGCGATTGGCTTCCTCAAGGTGCCCCTCGAGGAGCAGGGCACGGATACGGCTGGAGCTGATGGGAGCCCCATGCTGATCGAGTGCCTCGGCATGGAAGACCTGTAGCCCGAGCGACTGCCCGATAGAGCTATAGAATGCTGGCTGGCGCTGAGCATCGGCTCCGAAGCGGTGATCGTAGCCGATGAGTAGAGCACGCACGCCATACTTGTCGCGGAGTAGGGTCATAAACTCTCGAGCCGATAGCGATGCCAGCTCGCGGGTGAAAGCCAGCAAGATAATATCCTCGTAGCCTAGGGCTCGCAGACGCTCTACCCGCTCGAGCCCTGTGGAGAGCTGAGGGGGGGCTGTATCGGGATACAAGAGACGCGAGGGGGAGGGGTCGAAGGTAACGACAGCAGGGCGCAGACCACACTGCTCGCCGAGGCGAGATAGCTCGGTCAGCAGGGCTTGGTGTCCTCGATGTACACCATCGAAGGTGCCAATGGTAGCGATTATCGCCTGATCCATGCTTCGGGGTTTTGCTTCGTTCGTTCGTGCCATATCTGGAAGTGTAGCACATTGGCTCTGTCGGCATCGCCACTGGAGCTAATGGTGCCGATGGCCTGACCAGCCTTGACACGTTGGCCTTGTCCTACGCGGACGTTGGAGAGGTTGGCATAGACCGATCGATAGTTGCCATGGCGAACGATCACGCTCTGCCCATAGCCTGGCACCATGAAGACGCTACTCACGACACCCTGAAAGACAGCATAGGCACTGCGATCGGTATAGACGCGCAGGTCGATACCACCATTATTGAGCTGTACACGGCTGTGTGCGCTGTGCTGCTGGAGCCCGAAGCGACGCACTAGGTCGTAGCGCCCTCGTACGGGCGAGGGTAGGCGTCCTCTATTCTGGGAGAAGCTCCCCGAGAGCTTGCGCTCCTCGGCATCCATAGCATAGCCCCCACGAATGGCCGACTTGCGCACATCGGCATCATCTTCGTCCTTGTCGCTATCACTACGGCTGGGGGTATCGGACTTGGTCGGAGAGGTCTGGCGGTCGCTCGAGGACTGTCGTGAGGCCTCTCGGGCCACACGACGGCGCTCTCGCTCCTCACGCTGGCGACGTGCCTGCTCCTCGGCAGCGGCTATCTCGGCCGCTATCTGTGCTTGGATACGACTCTCTAGCTGCTGCGCCTGGCGACGCTGCTGCTCAAGGCTCTGGGCGAGCCGGCGTTCCTGCCCCTTGAGGGTATTGACCTGTGCCTGGCGCTTGCCTTCCTCGGCTTCGAGGTTCTTGCGCTCTCTATCACGTAGGGCGAGGAGCTCGGCCTTCTGCTCGTGCGAGCGATTGACCTCGGCTTGATGTCCCTCTATCGTGGCGCGTGTCGCTTTAATTCGCTTGGTAGCTTGGCTAGTCGCCGTGGCGTAGCTACCGAGGAAGCGCTGGCGTAGCAGAGCCTTGTCGAGGCTAGAGGACGAGAAGAGGAAAAGTAACCTATCGGCATGTACGTCACGGTGCTGCATCGCCTTGACGCTACGGCTATACTGCTCGAGTAGATGGCGCTCCTCACCTCTGAGGCGTACTATCTCGCCCCCGAGGGAGTCGATGACGCTCTGTAGGGCTGCCATCTCCTGCCCTATGATACTGATCACCTCCCGACGCTGAGCTACCTGTTGGCGCACTAGTGTGAGGCGCTTCTGCTCTGCTTGACTGCTCTGCTTGACCTTGCGGAGCTCCTTGTCGATGCCCTCTATCTTGCGAAGCATCTCGTTGCGTTGCTTCTCGAGCGATCGTACCTTACGGCTCTTCGACTGTCCCCAGCCTGTAGTCGAGAGGGCGAGGCAGATGATGATAATGAGGCTTGTTCGTTTCACTCGGGTGATGGGTTGGGTTTATAGTTTGTCGAGCATACGCATGATTTGGTCGAGGCTGATACGTTCGTAGCTACTGCGGACGCTCGGGGTAATGCCAAGCGACTCGGTATCGGAGACGGCACGTACACGGCTCCACTCTAGGCTCAGACGCCCTCGTTGGCTACCAGTGCGCCCATAGAGCGTGTAGCTACTCCTAGCGGGGAAGACACTACTGGTATCGCCTCCAGAGAGCTCGTCATAGCTCGCCTCGAAGACGCGCCCTGCGCTCGTGGAGGCAGCGAAGAGCTGTAGGAAGCCCGTAGCACTGAGGTCAAACTGATACTGGTATCCGCCTGTGCTCCCCGACAGCTGATGCCCCCCTGACCTCTCTCCCCTATAAGCGAGGCTAGCGAGGCTCGCTGATGTGCCCTGATCGCCTGGTACGAAGACCATACCTAGTAGCAGGGCCTCGATCTGATGATAGTCAATCGCGAAGCCCAGGCGTTCGGAGAAGGCTTCGTAGCCCTCCTCAGCATATCGGCCGTTGATGAGATCGACGAAGGTAACCCCCTGTGGAGTAAACCATACACGAGCAGCCTCCACGAGAGGGAAGGGTACCGCCGATAGACGGATGCCCTGCCCACGCACAGCACTTAGGTTGATGCGCGAGCTTAGCTCTCGTCCTCCGAGGACAATCTCTCCCTGTAGGGTGGCCTTGATAGGAGGCCAGCTCTGAGCACGCTCTTGCAGACGCTCTAGGAGGGCCCCATGCGTCTGCTCTACAGCCCCCTCGGGGGCAGAGCCTATGGTGCCTCGTGATGTACCACAGGCGAGGGTCGAGAGGAGTACGGCTAGGGCGCATAGGGCGCGCAGGCCGTGGGGCTTTATCAGCTTATTCATCTTCTTGGTTGGTATGGCTCGTCTGTGCAGGCTCTACTTGGCGGGTTGAGCACTGCTCTGGAGCTTGGTCTTGAGTATCTCTATCTTGCGTCGGGTCTCCTCGAGGTCGTCCACATCCTGCTTCTGTAGCTCTGCTTCGTAGAGCTCTAGGGCTTTGCGCCACGCGGACAGTGCTTTGTCTCGCTCCCCAAGGGCTAGGTGAATATCGCCCATGTGGTCGTACATCACTGCCGAGGCTTCGGCACCTGCGGTGTCTATCGCCTTGACCTGATAGAGGCTAGCGAGTGAGTAGTTGCCTCGCTTGTAGAATATCCAGGCGTAGGTGTCGAGCAGGTTGGCATTGCTGGCATCTATCTTCACGCCACGAGCTGCCATGCGCTCGGCTCGCTCGAGGTCTTCGCCAGCCTCGGCAAGGAAGTAGGCGTAGTTGTTGAGCACAGCCGTGTTGTTGGGGTTGGCCTCGAGGGCCTTGTCGTAGTAGCTGTAGGCTCGCACCATATCCTTGCGTGCGCTGTATATATCACCTATCTGTGCCAGTATCATAGAGTAGCCATTGGGCTCTATCCCCTCGAGGTCGGGGAGAGCACGCTCTAGTAGGGTGAGGGCCTCCTGCTCCTTGCCCTCCCCAAAGAGACCGATGCTCGCATATAGGTAGTAACGCCAGTCGGAGCGTATATATTGGAGTGCCTGTAGGGAGAGCTCGGTGACGAGCTTATTGTCCTCGAGGCTAATGGCATTGCCCACGAGGTGGCTCCACACATCGGGGTGCTCGGGTGAGGTAACGGTGAGTGGACGCAGTAGCTCTATAGCCCGTGTGTAGTCGCGCTGTAGACGTAGCACCTCTTCGTAGGTCAATACGGCATCGAGGTCGCCAGGGTGTAGGGCGATGATGCGCTCGAAGGCATCGTTGTACGTGCTAGGCAGGCCCTCGTCGCTCTTCTTGTCGCGCACAAACCTATACCACGCACGGGCCTTGTCGGCCGCAGACACCTCCATATCCTCGGTATGCTGGCGGAGCAAGGCGAGGGTGGCAGTGCTATCGCCCGTGGCTGTGGCGAGACCTATGCGTAGCAGGCGGATACGCTGGTTGTCGATCTTCTCCTTCTCGAGCAGATCGATATAATGCTTGGCCTTGGTATGGTCGCCTCGCTCTAGGAAGTAGTCCACGGCATGCTCCTTGGCCTCGGGTATCTGAGGGAAGGTCTGTACGAGGTGTCGCATCTCTTCGTCGGCCTTGGCGAGGCGTTTGGTTTCGCGATACAGAGCAGTCTTGATGGCTGTTAGGCGTACGTAGTCGTCAAACGACCCCTTACTCTCTTGCTGGAGACGACCATAGAGCTCTATGGCCTTGTCGTACTCGCCAGAGCGGAGATATAGGCTGCCTAGGCTACGCTGTATGCTCTCGTCGTCGGGGTGGCGTACGAGCCACCGCTCGAGCAGTGCTATCGCCTGCGCAGGTTTGGTCTGCGAGATGTACACCGAGGCGAGGGGCTCTAGGTAGTCGCGGTTGGTGCTATCGGAGGCGTATGCCTGCTCGAGCAGTGGCTGGGCACGCTCCATGTCGTAGCGCTGACCATACTGTAGTCCTAGGGCATACGCTGTAGCCCCGCTACTAGGGTCGAGGCGGTAGCTGTAGCTCAGCAAGGCGAGGGCGGCATCATGCCGTTCGCGCGATGCCTCTAGCACTCCTTGGTAGTAGTACAGATCGGCCTTGAGCTCGCGCTCTTGTGGCGAAGCTGGCAGACCATCGCCTATAGTCTGGGCATGGAGTGTAGCGCAGAGCCATCCCCCGAATATCAGCAGGTACAGAGCCTTGTATCTCATTATCATATATACTATTCTATCTCTCGCTACCCCAATAATCTTGAGGGGTATACATCCGTCAAAGATACGCAAATTCCTCGCTATATCTACATCCCTATCGGGCAGTAGCATCCTAGGGCATGGCATGGGTGCCTGTACAATGAGGAATGCCGACGATAGCACACGTAGCGCGTAGCCCCTAGATTGCCTCAATAGGGCAATCTAGGGGCTACGCGCTACGTGTGCTAGGCGTGCGAAGGCATCGAACACCAGCTAGCCAACAGGGCTGACGTACTAGGGCGTATGGTTAGCCTCGTAGCGGTTATTATCCTAACAGCACGCATTGACCCTTTAGTCCCTTACAATGGTCTTTTACGGGAGCTTCGCTTAGTTATCACCCCGAGTACAGATCGTCAGAGCCTATATCCTCTGCCTTATCTCTTGCCTATGGAAGAGGGGCACCATCGTAGGTTAGCCCCAAAAGCCTAGGGCGAACGAGGCGTTCGACCTAGGGCTACCACCTCGTTCACCCTAGGGGAAAAATGCGTCAGCCCTAGCCCTCCAAAGACAAAGGTATGGTGTATGGAGAAAAATGGCGAACTTTGTACCCACGAAGTAAGGAACGATACAGAAGGATAATAGAATAAAGACATGCGACAGCCCCCTCGCTCTACTAGCATCATCTATCTACACACCCTAGCCACTCTAGCCACCCTACTGCTATGGGGCTGTAAAGCCTCGGAGCCCACCGAGCCCGATCCATCCTACGAAGTGATACTGACCACCGACAAGGCGACGATCGTGGCCGATGGCATCGATGTAGCACGCCTATCGGCGACCTGCAATGGAGCCCCTGCGCAAGATGCTTGCGAACTCTTCGTCGCTCACCCCGAGGGCAAGCTCTCCTCGCACAGCTTCTCTACCGACCGCCCTGGTACCTACGAGCTATGCGCTGTCTACCTAGGTCGATACCGCTCCAATACGATACGCATCGAGGCATATACCTTGGCCATTAGCCTACGAGCCTCGGCCGATAGGTTAGTGGCCGATGGCGTACAGGAGGTGCGCCTCGAGGTGCTACACGAGGGGCAGGACGTTACATCCCAGAGTCAGCTCTATCGTCTAGTAGGCGAGGAGCTCATCCCTATGGGTAGTAGTACCTTCCGAACGAGAGAGGCCGGTAGCTATACCTTCGTGGCGCAGTATCGAGGAGCACGCTCCAGCACCTTAGTATTAGAGGCTACCGAGCCCGAGCATCCCATAGAGCTACGTGCCTCAGCACTAGAGCTAGTGGCCGATGGCACGAGTACTATCAGCTTCGCTATAGCCCGTGTGGGGCACGACGTTACCTCTAGAGGCGAGATTTGGTATGCCCGAGAGGGAGAGCAGGTCTTGACACGCCTCACGGGGACAACCTTCGCCACGAGAGAGGCAGGGCGATACACCTTCGAGGCTAGATACGGGCAGACGGTGTCGCCTAGGGTACAGATCCAGGCTCGTGAGTCACATAGGGAGGATAAGCAGCCGCAGAGCCCAGGCACTCTCTTCGTGCGTGGAGTGAGCAAGGAGTATGGTTGGTACGATGTCAATAAGAAGAAGGATGGCCGTGGCATCGATGGCCTGCGCTGCTGGGCTGCCTCGTGTGCCAATGCCCTGCAGTGGTGGCAAGATACCTACCGACGCGCTGGCTACAGCCTGCCTGCTGGCATACCCGATGGAGCTGGCACTAGGTGGGAGCTCAAGATATTTGAGGAGTTTGTAGACAACTGGAGCCATCTCGGAGCCTCGTCCTACATCGGCTTCCGATGGTACTTTACGGGACAAAACGATGCAGCTCATTACTCTGGCTTTGCTCAGCCCAAGCCAGGCTCAGGTGCCTATCTGCGTACCGTGTACGACCAGATCCGTGAGCAGTGGGGCGACGACTACGCCATCACCATAGGGGGCTATTCCACTTGGGATACCGGCAGCGGACGCACCGAAGACGCGCTCAAGATCTTCTCTGACCTCATAATCCCAGCCCTGAGAGAGGGTATCGTGATCCTCGACATCAATCCTGGCTTCTCATCCTCTCATGCCGTTACGTTGTGGGGGTGCGAGTACGATGCCGAGGGTATCGTGCGCTACGTCTATATCACCGACTCCGACGACCTCATACACAAGCCCAAGGCGCCACGTACCCCTATCCTGCACCGCCTCGAGGTGGCTCGCTCTACGCGTAGCCCGCGCACCATAGGGCTCAAGGGTACTACGTACAAGCCCTTTGTGGAGATCCAAAACTTCGACACTCTGCGCGCCTTCCCACGCTCCTAGAGCGAGGGCAGGCATCGCCTAGGGGTACAACAAATCGGGGGAACAGCCTAGTGGCTATTCCCCCGATTTCCCACGTGACCCCGGAGAGGCTCGAACTCTCGACCCAGTGATTAAGAGTCACTTGCTCTACCAACTGAGCTACAGAGTCATTATCGAAACATCGGTCTCTACTGTTGTCACCTCGATGGTGATTGGGAGGTTGGTCTCCCGCTTTGCTGTGACCCCGGTGAGGCTCGAACTCACGACCCAGTGATTAAGAGTCACTTGCTCTACCAACTGAGCTACAGAGTCAAATCACAAATCAGCACGACACCCACTGGCGTGGGATGTAGACCTTATTTCGAGTGCAAAGGTAAGGCTTTTATTTGAATATGCAAGCACACCGACCCAAAAAGTTTGCCTGCACACTCCGCTGACGGGTGCCGTACTCGGGGTTGACCTCGCGAGAAAACCTTATAAGGCTATCTGAGCTGCTTGCCATACGGCCTAGGGCATACGCTCGCGCCCATTGGCGTGGCGATCGAGTGTATGTCGTTGGGGCATGTAGGGTGTGTCGAGGGCTCGGTGTGCCTCCTCCAGAGCCGTAGGGGAGGAAGACAAGTGCCGTAGCTCACTAGAGCTACGGCACTTGTCTTCCTCCTTTGGCGGTATGGACGGGTTGTGAACCACCCGGCAATAAATCGTTGTATTTCAATTATCTACTAGTTGGGCTATTCTTCTTGTGTAGCATTTATGTAGCAGTAAATTGACTACTTGTTGACTACCATTTTGACAGCCTAATGACCTCTTTCAAGCATCATCTTTCTAGGTACAAAGGTATAGAAAAAAGGACTTACCACCAAACCTCTACACCTTAACAACTTATACTTTCTACTGCTACACTCGCCAGTGCACGGTGCAAGCCCTTATATATAAAGGGTCTTGCACCGTGCACTGGAGTCCAAAGTATTTACTCGCTAATCTTGTTTTCTATTCAAAATGGATAACTCTATTTTAGCGTAGGGCTACATCAGGTCTAACCAGTTATCTCCATTCCCGTTGATAGGATGGCGTTTATGTCGATCCCCTGAATTTTGTTCGCCCGTGAGAAGAGTAGATATAGAATGCATTATCTTATCAATAGCCTATTGCATCCACTACTAATATCAATTTGCATCTGATGCAAGACGATTTGCATTAGGAGGAAAAATTTGCGTGTAGTGGGTTGTTCTTGCCAGGATGTCGTAATAACTTTATTGTTATGAGAAAGGTTATCGATTTTCTGAGAAAACAGAGAGAGCAACTTAACTACTCACAAGACTATGTTGCTCACCAACTGGGAGTTTCATCCAGCAGTGTGTCTCGCTGGGAGACTGGACAGAGTGAGCCATTGATATCTAAGTTGAAGCAGTATTCTAAGCTACTTGGACTAAAAGACACGGATCTTTATGCAATTCTTGCAAGTGAGGAGAATAGTACCTCTGTTCCAATCGCAGAACTTCGCCTTTCTATCTTCACTGAGGAGGCTTACACAGTCATCATGAAAGCCATTGCCGAACAAGGCTTAGCAGTATCTGTCGAATCTAAATGCCTAAACAAATGGACCTAATCGCTATGGAGAGTCAGGCTTATCAAGAATTGGTAGACCGACTCGATCGCATTGAGCAATATGTTGAGCGAACTAGCCACTTATTACAGGACATTGACGAAGAACTAGAGATGTCCACTCAAGATCTTGTTGAAACTTTGATGATTTCGGATTCAACGCTATATCGTTGGCGAAAAAGAAATCTGATTCGGTATCGTTATACCGAGAGCGGAGAGGTGAGATATTCTTTTAAGTCAATTCTCATCGCCCTAAAATGCAATCGCTTGCGTGTATCTGGTATCCGAAATGGGGATTTAATCGGTCGTATGAACCGATTTAAGGATAATCTGATCATCAACTCTTGTATCCATCCTAAGACTTAAAGGCTATGATTGACAAAAATGAAATCTTATCCCTTACACAGGGAGGGTTAAATGTGTTTTCACACTACCTGGGCTTTGAGGTAAACTTGCATCGTAATTTCCGTAGTCCCTTCTACGAGGATAAGCGTGCCTCTTGCCATATTTACTACGATAGGAAGACATCTGTCTATAAATTCTATGACCACGGCAACCCCACCTATTGTGGGGATTGCTTTTGGTTTGTTGCAACTCTGATGGGGCTAAATGTAAAGAGCAATTTCCCAGAAGTTATAGAGGCTATTGTACAGAGGTTAGGTTTGCACCTTGTCGACAGGAGAGATGGTTCAAGTGTCCAACAACAAGCCTCGAACTCCAAACACAGCCTTCAGAATGGGCTACACACTCAGAGAACCGAGGAACGTCCTTATGAGTTTGAGTTACAATCTTTCGATGACGACCTGCTGAACTATTGGTCTCATTATGGGATCTTTGAGGATACGCTTCGCCTGTTCCGGGTGAGAAGTTTGAAATGTTATAAGAGCGTTTCCTCCGAAGGCAAGCCCTTTGAACTACACAGTACACCAACAGAGCCCATCTTTGCTTATGTGGGCTGTGACTATGTTAAGATTTATCGCCCTCATAGTGCTAAACTACGCTTTCTCTATGGTGGGAGAATGCCGAACCCTTATTGCTTTGGGATGGAGCAGCTTCCCACAAAGGGAGATATGCTATTCATTACGGGAGGAGAGAAAGACGTCCTTTCTTTGTCAGCTCACGGATTCCATGCTATCTGTTTCAATAGTGAAACGGCTCAAATCCCAGAAAGCATCATCGAGAGTTTAAGCCTTCGATTTCGTCACATTATCTTATTGTATGATGCTGACGAAACAGGTATACGTGAGTCCAATAGGCAAGCTGAGCAACTCTCTGACTATAAAGTTCTTCTGCTCAATCTGCCTCTCAGTGGCTCAAAGACAGAGAAAGATATCTCAGACTATTTTGCTCTCGGATATAGTGCAGAGGACTTTAGAGGTTTGCTCACTAAGATGTTTGCCGATATCTATGGTCAAACGATGATGATGCTCCGTTCTTGTGAGATTGACTATGACAATCCGCCCGATGCCTCAAAAGCGGTCGTATCCGTCAATGGTGTACCTCTTGGTACGCAAGACAATCTTTTCTGTATAACAGGCGGAGAAGGTACGGGCAAGAGTAATTACATCTCGGCTATCCTCTCTGGCACTCTGCTTTCAGAACATATGGACGCTACAGAAACCTTGGGATTGGAAATTACAGCCAACCCCAAGGGCTTAGCCGTTTTGCATTACGACACAGAGCAGTCAGAGGCACAGCTACACAAGAATTTGGGCAAGACACTTAGGCGGGCTTCGCTTTCGGCAGTGCCAGAGTTTTACCACTCTCTGTACTTAGCTTCGCTCTCACGCAAAGACCGCCTTAAACTCATTCGTGAGAGTATGGACTTGTTTCATCATCGCCACGGAGGTATTTACCTCGTGGTAATTGATGGCATAGCAGACCTTATTCGCTCCGCCAACGATGAGAGCGAGAGCATTGCTATTGTCGATGAACTCTATCGCTTAGCTGGCATCTATAATACCTGCATCATCTGTGTGCTGCACTTTGTGCCCAACGGCATCAAGCTACGCGGGCATATAGGTTCAGAGTTGCAACGTAAAGCCGCCGGTATCCTCTCGATAGAGAAGGACGAAAATCCCGAGTATTCGGTGGTCAAAGCCCTCAAGGTGAGAGATGGCAGCCCTTTGGATGTGCCGATGATGCTCTTTGGGTGGGACAAAGCCTTAGATATGCACGTCTATCGGGGTGAGAAGTCCAAAGAGGACAAGGACAAACGTAAGACAGAGGAGTTGGTAGCTGTAATTAGAGACGCCTTTAGACTCAATACACGGCTGTCGTACCAAGAACTCTGTGAAGTACTGATGCGAGAGATGGAAATCAAAGACCGCACGGCTAAGAAGTACATCGCTTATATGCGTGAGCAGGGCGTCTTGATACAAGACGCGAATGGTAACTATCAAAAAGAGGAGAGATGTCGTACATAGAAGAACACAAGTCAGAAAATCAGCAGACGGATTGGTGTAAACTCCTCTTTGAGCGTGTGCTCTCGATGGAGGAGAAGCTCGATGAGTTACTCGTTCTCAAAGACCAGTTGCTCGATACCACTGTTCACCCACCACTGAAGCCTGAGTATCTCGACATCGTTGAGGTGGCGAAGCTCCTTCGTGTCGAGCAAAAGACTATCTACAACTGGGTGTGGGAGGGTAAAATACCCTACCTTAAAGCCAATGGACGATTACTCTTTAGGCGAGATGAGATTGATGGGATGCTAGAAAACAACCGCTCAGAATAATTTTTCGCCCTCATATTGTCATGTAAATACTTGCACTTACATAACAAAATGCCTACCTTTGCAAAAAAAAAGATAGAGCGTATGACTAGCAAGAACATTAGACAACAAATATCTGGTTTTGAGTCGGGAAGAGTTTTCCGAGTAGAAGACCTTGGACTGTTGCGAACGGAACAACAAGCAGCTGTTGTCACACTGGGAAGGCTTGTGCAACAAGGCGAAATTCAACGCCTCAGCCCAGGAAACTACTATAAGCCAAAGAGTAATCGTCCATTGGCTTTAAGGTAGGGTATTTTACCCTCCCACACCCAGTTGTAGATAGTCTTTTGCT
>JBHACB010000033.1:0-3306 GCA_041854325.1 Porphyromonas sp. | reverse complement strand
CTGCTCAAACAACCACTCTCTGATCGGCTCTATGCTATAGGCTACACGCCAAGTATTGCGGTGGCCGCTAGCTCCAGCCGTATCGGCTCCAGGCAGAAAGACGGTTCCTCGGTCGAATACCGTGTATTTGATCGGGTTGCCCTCGGCGACAATCTTGTCGTAGGCGAAGCGATACTGATTGGCACTCCAGCGAGCATCCCATATAGCTCGGCTCACTTTGGCTCCTTCCTGCTCTAGCCTCTTGGTAATGGCATTCTCGCCAGGGAATGCACCATGGTCATCGGCCGACACCATGATCCAGAGCTTCTTCTGGGCCAGTGGAGCTACTAGGTCAGGGCTCCACTGACCAGCCACTAGGTAGGCTGCAGCGAAGAGGTCGGGATACTTGATGTTCATCGCTATCGACATCATACAGCCCCCCGACTGCCCTGTAGTATAGATACGGCTCTGGTCTATCTGATATTGCTTGCAGAGGTCGGCGATGAGGTGAATGGTAGTCTCGAGCATGGGTGAGGCCTGCGAGCGGTCATCTACCACTATCTCATCGTACTGAGGAGCTAGCACGAAGCACGGACGCTTGGCCTGCTCCTCAGGGCTCGCCCAGACGATGGCCCCTAGCCCCTGAAAGAGCGTGGCGCGATGATACTCGCTCGTTACCCCAGCATCGTGCATGAAGAGCACTAGGGGCAGGGGCCCCTGCTCGTGTCCACGAGGGATGAAGAGGTTGTAGCGAAGCGTCTTGCCCGTTGTCGGGTCGTGAAAGGTCAGCTGCCGAAAGTCGTCCACGACTAGGTTCTTGACGCTGGTAGTAGTCATAGGCTGACCTCCCCTTTGCTTCACGATAGCCGATGCCTCCTTGTAGGCTAGGTTGGTCGATAGCTTGTCGCCAGCGATCCATTTCTTCCCTCCTTGCTTGGGCGTGGTGCTGGTAGTCGCATTGGCCATGGTTTGCTTGTAGGCGAGGGGAGCTATGCTGTCGTCGGGGGCGAGGGTCAGTACGATGTATCGCCCTGTGTCGGCTTGGTCGGATAGGCTCGCAGCACTACTCACGTATGCACTAGCGATGGTGCGTCCCACGACCTCAAAGTCGGCCATGGTGAAGTCGGCGCTCGAGAGCTCCCTAGGGTACTCGAGCGCAACGGCCACGAGCCGTACGCCATCGCCTGCCACCTGTGTAATAGCCGTTGCCTTGGTGGCTCTAGGCATCGAGGCCAGCAGGCCTGTGTTCGCTACGAGGGCTATCATGAGGAATAGCCATATTTGTCTGCTGATAGTCATAACTACGTCTCTGAATTGGATTACTCATTGCACAAAGTTACATTATATTTGTCCACATCGCTCTATTCTTGTGTCAAGGAGGATACCTAGGCTCATAATCTTCGCCCTAGCCGATATTGAATGATCGCCTCGGTCGATATTGAATATCCTCCATCGTCGATATTGAATATCGATATAGGCTCTTGCCTATCGGCATGAGGCACCCTAGCGTCGTACCAACTATTGGAGGCTGGTGGCACTAGGCGATCGGGCGAGAAAACCATCGAGAGACGAAGGCCAATACACGAAAAAAAGCTACCTTCGCAAACACGAAGCAAATCAAAGCATAATCCAATAATCAACAACATCGCTATGCAGACATTCTCATCGATGCTCCTAGGTGGCATACTAGCTCTAGGGTCGATCGTGGCGACAGCGCAGACGCCTTCGGCACCGGCCGATAGCCTCGCTCGGGCCAGCAAAGCTCAGCAGGCGGAGGTCTTCGCCTCCAAGCTCCTCTATCGCGGTCCGGTAGTAGTACACCGCCCCATACTGGCAGACAGCACCAGCCTCGGCGGTACACCCTTCGACCTCGCCAGCCTATCTCGAGGAGCCTACCCCGATCCCTACACCTCGCCCTACGAGACGACGACACCCGACAAATCGGGCTTCTTCACCACTCGCCGTGTGGGCACCGACCCTGCGACTCAGGTACAGGCACACTACTACGTCCTCTACCTGCTCCCCGACACCTACGTCAAGGGCAAGGTGAGCATCGAGACCAATGCTAGCTGGGAGCTCTTCCTCGATGGCTCTAGCATCGACAGAGGCGCAGCCCTAGCGAGCGATACGCTGAGCACCAAGCCCGCATCGACCGACGTTACACTGACGCCCAACCTACACGTCGTGGCGATCAAGATCAATGCCTCCGACACTACAGGCATCATGCAGGGCATCAAGCTACGAGTGGGCTATACCCCTGCGAGCGACAAAGGCAACGTACGCCTGCTCACAGAGCCCCGAAGCTACCCCGACCTGTCGTATATGATCTACGGCACATCGCTATCGGGTACGGCTACCTCGCCCTCGGGCACCTACACGATACTCTACGAGCGCGAATACAACGGAGAGAAGCACATCACTCGTGCCTACCTCTACCGTGCTGGCAAGCGTATCACCGAGCTGACAGGTCCGCTAGCCTCGGCACAGTGGTTACCGCGTCAAGACAAGCTCTACTACGATGCCAAGGGCGTCTATGGGCGTACACTATACCACTACGACCCCAGCACACAGACCACCGCTCCCGTGGCGTACAACCTCCCCGAGGGGTCATATCAGATAACGCCCAGCGAGCAGTCCCTACTCTTCTACGTGCGTGAGGAGGGGCCCAAGTACAAGTCTACGCTCGACCTCTTCGGCTCGCCCAACGAACGCCTTGCAGGCTACCGCGACCGCTACTTCCTCTCCATCTATCATATCGCCTCGGCACAGATGCAACCCCTAACCTTCGGGGCACGCTCTACCTATGTACAGGACATCGCTGCCGACGACTCCAAGCTCATCTTCTCGGTATCCACACCTACGCCTACCCAGGTGCCCTTCTCTCGTACCGACTACTACGAGCTCGACCTCAGCACCTTCGCCATCGATACCCTCTTTGCCGATACGCGCGGTATCTCGCAGGTGATGTACACCTCGCGCCCTGGTAGCCTGCTCGTGTCGGGCTCGGCCGATGCCTTCGACTACGTGGGCTCGGTGCTACCCAAGGGGAGTCAGGTCAATACCTACGACAACCAGCTCTTCCTCTACGACCGCAAGGAGCGACAAGCGCGCCCTCTGACCAAGCAACTAGACCGCACCATAGGGCGCATACAGGTGTCGCGTAGTCGCTTCGAGGCCTTCTTCACGGCCGAGATAGGCGACCGTGTGGCCCTGCACAAGGTAGACCTCGCCTCGGGGGCTATCACTCGTCTGTCGACTCAGGAAGACTACGTCAAAGGCTTCTCTATAGCGCGCTATGGCGAGACCCTCGGCTACATAGGCCAGAGT
>JBHACB010000032.1:0-19259 GCA_041854325.1 Porphyromonas sp. | reverse complement strand
GGGACAATGATCGTGACGAAGCGAACCATACGGCCTAGTGTGTTATCCCTGTAGTTACTCGGAGAAAATATTGATATATAACGTCAAATATGTATCTTTGTGTCGCTTTTTACCTACAAATAGGATAAGATAACAAGCAAATTAAACCGACAAAAGATGAGTATGATAGAGGGGCAAACACCCCCGCATGTAGATGCTAGGCAACACCACGTGGGGCTTAGCCAATCGCAGGTAGAGCAAAGTCGCGCTCTGCATGGTAGCAATGTGCTCACACCACCTGCGAGGGAGTCACTATGGCACAAGTTCGTTGAGAAATTTCGTGATCCACTTATCATTATCTTGCTAGTAGCCATGGTGCTCTCCTTTGGGGTCGCCGTCTATCACTACACCTCGGGACACGAGGGTATAGAGGCCTTCCTCGAGCCTGTAGGAGTACTGATAGCCATTGTGCTGGCTACGGGGGTAGCATTCTACTTCGAGCTCAAGAGCGAACGCGAGTTTGAGATCCTCAACCAAGTCAATGAAGATATCCTCTACAAGGTGTATCGCGATGGTCAGCTACGCCAAGTGCTCAAGGGTGAGATCGTCGTCAGCGACCTTATAGTACTAGAGGCTGGCGAACAAATACCTGCCGACGGCACCCTGCTCGAGAGCATGTCGCTACAGATCGACGAGTCTTCGCTTACGGGAGAGCCTCTAGTGGTCAAGAGCATCCATGAGGCAGACTTTGACGATGAGGCCACCTACCCGACCAACTATATCTGCCGTGGCACCACGATACTAGACGGACACTGCACCTATCGTGTCGACAAGGTAGGCGATGCCACCGAGTATGGGCGCGTTTTCGAGGGTGCGCAGATAGACTCGAGCGTCAAGACCCCCCTCAATCGCCAGCTCGAGACCCTCGCGAGCATCATCACCAAGGTTAGCTATGGCGTGGCGTCACTAGTGCTCATCGGCTCTGCTATCATATACGCAGTCGATGGGCATTTTGCTTCGTTCGATCTCGCTCACGCACTCGACTACTTCCTGCAGAAGATCATGATCGCCGTTACCGTCATCGTGGTCGCTGTCCCCGAGGGTCTGCCCATGAGCGTTACGCTAAGTCTAGCATATAGTATGCGTAGCATGATGAAGACCAACAACCTCGTACGCAGAATGCATGCCTGCGAGACGATGGGGGCCGCCACAGTGATATGCACGGACAAGACGGGGACTCTAACGCAGAACCGTATGACGATAGCCGATACCTTCTTCGCTCCCGAGTACGAGGCTACCCATCTGCTACACGTCTCTATGGCAGTCAACTCGACAGCTCACCTCGACCTTACCGACCCTAGTGCCCCACAGGCTCTAGGCAACCCCACCGAGGGAGCTCTACTGCTATGGTTGCGTGGTCAGCAGATCGATTATCAAGCTCTGCGTGAGGAATACCCCCTCGAGAGTCAGCTCACCTTCTCCACCGAGCGCAAGTATATGGCTACGGTGATAGAGCTCGAGGGGCGCAAGCTACTGCTCGTCAAGGGTGCTCCCGAGATCGTGATGCAGAGCTGTGTGCTCGATGCCGAGACCAAGGCTACGTATGACGCCAAGCTCATCGAATATCAAGGCAGAGCTATGCGCACCATCGGCTTTGCATACCGTGAGGTCGATACGGCCGAGGTATTCTCCGCTGGGCGCCTAGCCGTCGGAGACCTAACGTTCATGGGAGTAGTAGGGATCAGCGACCCTGTGCGAGATGATGTGCCCGAGGCTATCCGTAGCTGTATGAACGCGGGTATCCAGGTCAAGATCGTTACAGGCGACACCCCTGGCACCGCCAAGGAGATAGGACGCCAGATAGGCCTATGGGATGATAGCTGTACCGACCGCAATATCATCACTGGAGTAGAGTTTGCGGCCATGAGTGATGAGGAGCTACACGAACGCATACAAGGTCTGCGCATCATGAGCCGAGCTCGCCCTATGGACAAGGAGCGTCTCGTACGCCTACTACAGGAGCAAGGCGAGGTGGTGGCCGTTACGGGAGATGGGACCAACGACGCCCCAGCACTCAATCGGGCTCAGGTGGGCCTCTCCATGGGAGACGGCACCTCAGTAGCCAAGGAGGCCAGCGACATCACTATACTCGACAACTCCTTCGCTAGCATCACGCAAGCGGTGATGTGGGGGCGTTCGCTGTACCTCAACATACAGCGCTTCATCCTCTTCCAGATGACTATCAACGTCGTGGCGTGTATCATCGTGCTCGTAGGGGCATTCCTAGGCACCGAGAGCCCTCTGACCGTAACGCAGATGCTTTGGGTCAATCTGATCATGGATACCTTCGCAGCTCTAGCTCTAGCATCGCTTCCTCCCAGCCGTCGCGTGATGGATGATCAGCCTCGCCGTCAGGCAGACAATATCGTGTCGCCTCTCATGGCCAAGCGCATCATAGGGTTAGGTATCTTCTTCGTGGTGCTGCTCTTTGGCCTAATGCAATACTTCAGGCAAGTAGAGCTGACTTCGCTTGCCGACTTTAGCTTTGCGAGCTTCCTACAGAGCTATACAGATCTCTCCATTAGTGGCGATTTGTCGGCCTACGAGCTATCGGTATTCTTCTCGATATTCGTCTTCCTACAGTTCTGGAATATGTTCAATGCCAAGGCGTATCGCACACAGAAGTCCGCTCTAGCCGATCTGTCCACTAGTCGCAACTTCCTCCTCATAGCCCTGCTGATACTCGGGGGGCAGATCGCTATCACCACGCTCGGGGGGACAATGTTTCGTGTGATACCTCTCGATGGCCTCACTTGGCTACTGATCATCGTATGCACTAGCCCTATCCTATGGCTCAACGAACTGACGAGACTAATCGCACGCCGTAGGGCGTAGGCCTAGCCTATAGGCAAAGTAAACGAAAGCACCACAGCATCTGGGCTATGCCCGATGCTGTGGTGCTTGTCTTGTATCGTACAGAGGGTAGTAGGCGAGGTCTACTTGTTGCAACGATTGAAGAAATCAATAGCCTCTAGCTCGGCCTTGATCTGAGCCTCCTCTGCCTCCGTGATGTTCATGAAGGGCTTACGGTTTGGCCCTAGGTCTAGACCGATGAGCTTCATGATACGCTTGCCTGCGCAGATGTTGCCACGATACTTGGCGATGACGTTGATCACTGCCTGAGCATAGTTCTGTAGCTCACGGGCCTTGGCTACATCGCCAGACTTCCAGGCCTCGATGATGCCATTGAGGCATACGGCATTGTAGTTGGTCGTGCCTCCAATGCCACCCTGGGCACCGCCCATGACGAGAGCTGAGAGGATTGTTTCATCCTGCCCATGGAGCATATCGTACTTACCATCCTTGTAGAGCATACATTGGTTGTACTCGTAGAGGTGCTCGTAGGTGTACTTGATACCGGCGAAGTTGGGGATACGCCCATCGACAGCCTTGAGCAGGTCGAGCATGGGCAGGTAGGCACCATTGAATACAGGGATATGGTAGTAGTAGAACGGCAGGGCAGGCGCAGCAGAGGCCATAGGCTCTATATACTGTACCAGCTGCTCGATGCTACCGATCTTGGGGAATGGTGTGGCCATAGCCCCTATACCCCAGGCACCTATCTTCTGAGCATGGGCGGCGAGGCGCGCACTAGAGGTCAGCGAGGTGCTACCTACATGAACGATCACCTTGAAGCCCTTGGGGGCTACCTCTACCCACTTCTCAGCGAGTAGCATGCGCTCCTCTTCGCTCAGCATATAGCCTTCGCCCGACGAGCCATTGATAAACACCCCCTTGAGGCCAGAACGCACGAGCAGAGCGCAGTACTCGGGGATAGGAGCGAGATTAACGTTGCCCTCTGCATCAAAGGGAGTAAATGGCGCATTAATTAGGCCAATAATCTTTTCCATTACAGCTTATATTTTAATATTAAAAGATTTCTCTCAGCGCAAAGATATGAAAATAATACAAATGCGCAAGTTATTCTGTCGCGTTGTCATGTTGTTTTGCAACAAGTATCCCTCAAAAGACATAAGATAGTTCACTCGGATGGTGTAGTCCATGCCTAACCTCAAGGATCTGCCTCAGTCGATATTCAATGTTCGCCATCATCGATATTCAATGTTCGCCTCGGTCGATATTGAATATCGACCTCAGAGGCTACAGGGACAGGGCTGATAGAGGCAGATGAAGAGAAGACGTTGAGAGGCTTTGCAACTACAGCGATACAATGTGTACCTTTGTGGCCAAAATACTATAAGGGAGCTAGGAGCAATGATAGACGAAGACCTATTGTATGAGAAGATTGATACGCCACTATTTCGCCTAATCGGTGAGGTAGCCGACGAGCTAGGGCTAGAGACCTATGTGGTGGGTGGCTATGTACGTGATCTGTGCCTCTATCGTCCAAGCAAAGATATAGACATCGTATCTGTAGGGCGAGGTATCGAGCTTGCTCAAGCCGTGGCCAAGCGCCTCGGTCGAGGAGCTCATCTCTCGGTATTCGCTCGCTTTGGCACAGCTCAGGTGAAGCGAGGCGATGTGGAGGTAGAGTTTGTCGGGGCTCGGCGCGAAAGCTACTCGCCCGATAGCCGCAAGCCTGTGGTAGAGGATGGCACACTCGAGGAAGACCAAGCTCGTAGAGACTTTACTATCAATGCACTAGCTATCTGTCTCAATGCCGATAGATATGGAGAGCTTGTCGATCCGTTTGATGGCCTTGGCGATATGGAGCACCTAACGATACGTACACCTCGCGATCCTGACATCACCTTCAGCGATGATCCTCTGCGTATGATGCGGGCCATACGCTTCGCGTCTCAGCTAGGCTTCTTTATCGATCCCGACACCTTCGCCGCTATCCACCGCAATGCTGACCGCATAGCCATTGTGTCGGCCGAGCGCATTGTGTCCGAACTCAACAAGATCCTCCTTAGCCCTCGTCCTTCAGTAGGGCTAGAGCTATTCGAGCTATCGGGGCTGATGCAGCGCGTCTTTCCCGAGCTCCTCGCCCTCAAGGGGGCTGAGACACGCGATGGCATTGGGCACAAGGACAACCTCACCCACACCTACAAGGTCGTGGACAACCTCGCTCGTACCCTCCACGCCCGCCCTCGCCAAGAACACGACCTATGGCTACTGTGGGCAGCCCTGCTACACGACATCGGCAAGCCTCGCACCAAGCGATATGATGCTCGCCTAGGGTGGACTTTCCACAATCACAACTACGTCGGGGCCAAGATGCTACCCAAGCTATTCGCTCGCCTACGCCTTCCTCTTGATAGCAAGCTCAAGTATGTGCAGAAGCTCGTAGATCTACACATGCGCCCCGCGACCCTCGTAGACGAGGGCGTTACCGACTCGGCCATACGCCGACTACTCTTCGAGGCTGGAGATGATATTGACGACCTCATGCTCCTCGTAGAGGCAGACATCACGAGCAAGAACCCTCAGAGAGTACGTCGCTACCTCGACAACTACGTCGTAGTACGGCAGAAACTACGCGACATCGAGGAGAAGGATCGTATCCGTCACTTTCAGCCTCCTGTGGATGGAGCTCTCATCATGGCCACCTTTGGACTAGAGCCCTGCCGTGAAGTTGGGCTCATCAAGGATGCCATCAAGGATGCCATCCTCGACGGCGTCATACCCAACGAATACGAGCCAGCCTACGAGCTTATGCTCTCTCTAGCAGCCGACCTCGGTCTATCGCCACGCTAGCCCTCCCTTACCTCACAAACAAATTGACCCTCTGATCTGCTCAGCAGATCAGAGGGTCAATTTGTTTGTGAGGGGCTAGGTGCGGAGGCTCAGGTAGAGTAGCCATAGACTTCTCGATATAGGCTCTGCCTGATGCGTGCGTACCGATCGGGCTCTAGAGGCATAGAGCTAAGCAGATGTAGGGCGACAGGCTGTAACCCCGGCACGTAGGGAGGCTGTAGGTAGGTATAGGGCTGTACCTCGATGCCTAGGCGAGCGTAGAAGGCTAGCCTACGGCACGCTAGGTCGCCACACGCAGCGAGCTCAGCCTCGAGGACGAGGGGGCGTGCCCCTGCTTGTCGCTTAGCCAAGGCAATAGCCTCTGCCCCAGTGCCCATGCCTCGGTAAGTGCTATAGATCAGCAGATGCTCGACAAACAAGAAGTCTACAAAGCTCCATAGCGTAGTAAAGCCAACCAATATCTGATCGCGCCTCAAGGCTACGAACTCTAGACCACGTGGTCTCTGAGCCACGATCTGCCTCCAGGGGCGACGCTCCTCTAGTGGGAAAGCCTCGTAATAGGCATCACGAAGCTCTGCCATCTCTCTCTCAGAGAGACTAGATAGGGGATGGGCAGTCAGCAGACCCTCTGTAGTGCTAGACATATACATTGGAGAGAGCTATCGACCAAGCCATGCCTCTGCACGGCAAGTCAGGTCAATGAACTGTTCTACAGAGAGCTGCTCGGGGCGTAGAGCAAATAAGGCATCGGCATAGCCCGTATAGTCGGCTCCGAAGACGGCCTTGAGTGAGTTGCGGAGTGTCTTACGCCTTTGGTTGAAGGCAGTCTTGACTACGTGCTTGAATAGCTTTTCATCGCACCCGAGCGACTCCCGAGCATTGCGTACGAGACGTATAACACCACTTTTGACCTTGGGCGGTGGGTTGAAGACGTGTTCATCGACCGTGAAGAGATACTCGACATCGTACCACGCCTGTAGTAGCACGCTCAGAATGCCATAGTCTTTGTTGCCTGGGGGAGACGCCAACCTGCGAGCCACTTCGCGCTGTAGCATACCTGAGCAGACGGGGATACGCTCTTTGAGCTCCAAGAGGCGGAAGAAAATCTGGCTAGATATGTTGTAGGGGTAATTGCCGATCAAGGCAAAGGAAGCCCCGAGAGGAATGCAGCGGTCTATATCTATGGTGAGGAAGTCACCCTCTGTGATACGCCCTGTAAGTGCCTCAAAGTGCGCCTGTAGATAGGCAACGCTCTCTGTATCGATCTCCACTACACGGGTGTCGTAGCCTTTGTGCAGGAGGAACTGTGTCAGCATACCCATGCCTGGTCCTATCTCTAGCACAGGTAGGTATTCGTACCCCGCCAACGTGTCTGCGATGCGCTCCGCGACACTTAGATCGGTCAGAAAATGTTGCCCGAGAGCCTTCTTTGCCCTAACTTGGATCATTGACTCAATAAATCTTATTATATTTGCTTTGCTATTTGATAGCGAAAGTAGTACAATTTTGCCGTATGGCAATACGCCTAGCGGAGTATCCCTATGGGTGATCCTCTAGGATAGTAGTATCATAAATGACTATAAAAGAACGAATAAAGGCCTCACTTCGTCTAGGCATCCCGCTCGCCTTTGGGGTGCTCGTGCTGTGGCTCATATACCGAGGCATAGATATGGCAGAGGTCAATCGTGTGCTTAGGGCAGAGGTCGACTTTGGCATCTTGGGTTTCAGCCTGCTTTTCGGCCTCGGAGCCAACCTCATCAGAGGCCTACGCTGGCACCTACTAGTGCAGCCGATAGTGCCTGCGGGCGAGCCTATGCCCAAGCTAAGCAATGCTATATACACTGTACTCGGCTCGTACACCGTCAATATGGGTATACCGCGTGCTGGCGAGCTGTGGCGATGCGCCGAATACAAACGCTACGAGGGGATTACGTTCTCCTCTCTCTTTGGCACACTGATCAACGACCGCCTAGCAGACGTTATATCGCTCGGCATCATACTAGCCTGTACGATAGTGCTATATAGTGATTTTTTCCTAGGCTTCTTTCATGATACTCCTTCCATCTCCTCGGGCGTGCATAGTATAGGAAGCTCGGTGTGGCTCTATGTCGCCATCGCTCTGGGGCTACTGCTACTGGGTATAGGGATATGGGCCGTGCGCCGATACCCCGAGAGCAAAGCGGCCAAGATCGTCTATAGCATCATGCACGGTATCAGTAGCATACGTTACATGCCTCAGCGAGGCCTCTTCATCACCTACAGCATCTTGATCTGGATTGGCTACTTCGGCTACTTCTACACGACGTTCTACGCCTTTCCCTTTACTCAGGGGCTACCCATAGAGGCTGGGATTATCGCTTTCGCCATGAGTAGCATGTCGGCCCTTGCACCAGTACAGGCAGGGCTAGGGCCTTGGCACTTCATGGTGATCACTACTCTAACGGCTTATGGCGTAACTCGTGCCGATGCAGGAGCCTTCGCCCTTATTGTGCACACGACACAGACCTTGTGGATCACACTCGTAGGGCTTGTCGCCATCATAGCACTACCTATCGTCAATAGGCGATACTCAAGACTCAACGCAAATCAACACAACTCGTAAATTTCATCTCACAACTTAAAGAATTTGCTTATGGCAACGGAAATCCAATCTCTGTCCCCTGCCTCTGTTTGGGGGTTCTTTTACGATCTCACACAGATACCCCGCCCCACAGGGCACACCAAGGCTTCGGAAGAGTACGTCATCGCCCTAGGCAAGCGCCTAGGCCTAGAGACTGAGCGCGATGCTGTCGGCAACGTCATCATTCGCAAGCCTGCCACCCCGGGTATGGAAACTCGTCCCGTCGTAACCCTGCAGGCACACCTAGATATGGTACCACAGGCCAATAGCGACACCAAGCACGACTTCACCACCGACCCTATTGATGCCTACATCAATGGCGAGTGGGTACATGCTAGGGGCACTACGCTCGGAGCCGACAATGGTATCGGTGCAGCGTATGCTATGGCCATCCTAGAGGCCACAGACATCAAGCATGGCCCCATTGAGGCACTCTTCACTATCGACGAGGAGGTAGGCATGGTCGGAGCCAATGGTCTCCAGCCCGGCTTTAGCCGAGGCGACATCCTCATCAACCTCGATAGTGAAGACGAGTGCGAGCTCTTCATCGGCTGTGCTGGAGGTATGGACGTGGAGGCTTCGCTTGAGTATCGCGACGAGGTACCCGTGCCTGACGGCGACATAGCGGTGCGCATCAGCCTCAGAGGGCTCAAGGGTGGGCACTCGGGCATGGACATCATACTAGGACGCGCCAATGCCAACAAGGTGATGAACCGCTTCCTCAAAGAGGCGATACAGACCTGCGGAGCACGTCTAGCGAGCTTCGAGGGAGGGTCACTGCGCAATGCTATTCCTCGCGAAGCCTTTGCCGTCATCACCATACCTGCCGACGAGGCCGATGGCCTATGGGAGCTCGCCAGCGACTACCTAGATACTATCCGCACCGAGTATCATGGTATCGAAGACAACATCAGCCTAACACTAGAGCATACAGACCTACCTAAGACGATCGTCCCCGAAGAGATACAGGACGGTGTAGTCAACGCCATCGAGGGGTGCGTCAATGGGGTGATGAGTATGCTCACCTCGTTTCCTGGCATCGTGGAGAGCTCTACCAATATGGCTCGCGTGGGGCTCAAGGACGGCAAGTTTGTCGCGTACTTCCTAGTGCGTAGCTCTCTCGAGAGTCGCAAGCTAGAGGTCGCCTCCTCGATAGAGAGCATCATGACGCTCTGTGGGGCGAGCGTTACCTTCGATGGCTCGTACAACGGCTGGGCACCTAATGCTGACTCACCCATCCTACACACGATGAAGCGCGCCTACGAAGAGGTGCTCGACGTAACGCCCGAGATCAAGGTGATCCACGCAGGGCTAGAGTGTGGCATTATACAGGGTGCCATGCCCAAGATGGATATGATCTCTGTAGGCCCTACGATCCGTAGCCCACACTCGCCCGATGAGCGTGTCAATATCGCCTCCGTAGAGCGCACATGGCGTGTACTATGCCGTGCGCTGGAGCTAGTATAGCCTCCTCTACCTCCCTTATCCCCTGCCGAGCGAGATGCTCTCTATCGGCAGGGGCACAACAAGCAATACAAACACCAACGTATTATCCAAAGACGATTCAGTTATGAGCAAGAAAGCGTATGTATTCCCTGGCCAAGGTGCCCAGTTCGTGGGTATGGGCAAGGAGCTATACGACAACTATCCCGAGGCTAAGGCCCTCTTCGAACAAGCCAATGAGATCCTTGGCTTCCGCATCACCGATATCCTCTTCGCTGGTACCGATGAGGAGCTCAAGCAGACCAAGGTAACACAGCCTGCCGTATTCCTACACTCCGTAATACGTGCTATCACGCTAGGCGAGGAGTTTAGACCCGATATGGTCGCAGGGCACTCTCTAGGCGAGTTTTCGGCACTAGTGGCAGCTGGAGCCCTCAGCTTCGAGGATGGCCTGCGCCTCGTATCCAAGCGTGCTCTAGCCATGCAAGCCGCATGCGAGCTACAGCCCTCAACAATGGCAGCTGTGCTCGGCCTAGCCGATGAACAGGTGGTAGAGGTGCTACAGACGATCAGCGACGAGGTAGTGGTAGCGGCCAACTTCAACTGCCCTGGTCAGCTCGTTATCTCGGGCTCTGTACCCGGTGTAGAGCGTGCCTGCGAAGCTCTCAAGGCTGCTGGTGCCAAGCGTGCCCTCCCCCTCAAGGTAGGTGGTGCATTCCACTCACCACTCATGGAGCCAGCTCGTGAAGAACTCGCTAAGGCGATCGAGGAGACACAGTTTGCTACGCCTCGTTGTCCTGTATATCAGAACGTAACGGCTAGTGCAGTATCGGATCCAGTAGAGATCAAGAAGAACCTCATCGCCCAGCTCACAGCTCCCGTACGCTGGACCGAGAGTGTGCGTTCTATGGTCGCCGACGGTGCTACAGCTTTCGTAGAGCTTGGCCCTGGCAACGTCCTACAGGGGCTTGTGAAGAAGATCGCCCCCGAGGTATCGACCGAGAGCTTCGCCTAGTCCTCCAATATCCATCAGCGGAGTGTGGACAGCCTCTGGCTTGCTGCACTCCGCTGCTCTTTACACGTATCATTGTCCTATGCGGTTTGAGCTATTTGCAGCCCGTCGACTGATGCAGTCGAGTAGTGGGCAGTCGTCTCAGCGGGTATCCATGCTCCTAAGGCTCTCAGTGGCTGGTGTAGCTCTGAGCCTCTCGGTGATGCTCATATCCTTGGCCATTATCTTGGGTTTCAAGGAGCAGGTCTCTTCGACAGCCTATAGTCAAACAGGCCATCTAAGCCTCTATCGATGGGGTAATAGCTGGACGACTACGAGCCAGCACATCTATACCCCCGATACCCTAATACGCTTCCTACGCTCACGCCCCTATGTAGACGCTGCCTATCGTCTCGTACAGCAGACGGGCATGATCAAGACCTCAGATGCCTTCGCAGGCATTATGCTCTATGGCATCGATTCGCTAGCACGCTACCCCTACATGGGCTCTAGACTACTTGGGGGGAGCCTATCTCCCCAAGAGATAGATACGATCACCAACCCTATAATCTTATCTAACAAAACGGCCGAGACACTACAGCTCGAGGTGGGCGACAATCTACGCCTGTACTTCCTCGACCGATCCATACGAGTACGAGCCTATACCCTAGTAGGCACCTACGATGCGCACGGCCTCGAGGATCTACCGGCACTATGCAGAGCCGAAAGCCTACATCGACTAGACAAGCTCGACAGCGATCAATACAGCCGTGTTCTCATCATGCTCTCCTCTGGGAGTGATCACGCTGCTACAGCTCAACGCTTGGTAAGCGATCTCTCGTCTCAGGGCTCTATCATCCTAAGCAACTCCTACGCTGTCAATACGGCAGAAGAACTCATGCCTGATCTCTTTCAGTGGCTCGCTCTGCTTGACTCCAACGTCGTCTTTCTCATCGTCATGATGCTCATCATCGGGGCATTTACCATGATTACTGGGCTCATCATCATAGTGCTAGACAAGACAGAGCATATAGGTCTGCTCAAAGCCCTCGGAGCATCGGACACTCAGATTAGACGCATCTTCGCACTCATCGCTATTCGACTCGTACTATGGGGCCTACTTTGGGGCAACCTCATAGCTCTGATCCTCTGCTATGCCCAATATCACTGGCATATTATAGGACTCGATCCTCGCAATTATCTGATGGACTATGTGCCGATCCTCTTCGACCCTCTACTTTGGCTCGGGGTCAATCTCGGTACGCTACTCTTCATTGTACTCTCTATCCTCGGCCCGACACTCATCGTCTCGCATATCAAACCAGCCGACATCATGCGTATCGACTAGGCGCATATCGCTTTCATTGCATCTTTGCCTCCCTTCGTATCATCTTGTATCCGAAGGGAGGTTTCTATTAAATCATTACCTAACAACACACTACACTCCAACAATTGCAGACCACTGGCCTGCTTGCATTCCTAGAAGAACTACTCTAGGAGCGACTGTCTAATGTATCGCTATTCTCTCTTCATATACCTACTCATTGGTATTTTTGACCTAGATATTGGTATTTTGTGGTACTATCTGATCGTTTAGGACAACTTGAGGTTTACCTTTGCGCCACAATTGGACTGGATATCGCATCTATACAAGATACGTCTGAGTTATTGGTTTTAGGATGAATAGATTACTTAAGTACCTTGCACTACTCCTCATGGTGCTCTACAATCAGCTATTAGCCCAAGCCCCACAGCATGGAGTATTATCCGGTACGGTACGGTACGCCAATGGCACACCAGCCGAGATGGCCACTGTCTATATACAAGGGAGCTCTCTACATGCCTATACTGATGAGCATGGACACTTCTCCATCACCAATATTCCTCTAAAGCGCGGGTACAACCTTGTAGTGAAAGCCTTCGATCTCAAAGAGGTCATACTCAAGGTAGACATGAATAAGCTTAAGCAGCGAATTAACATCACGCTCCGCGGTGATGGACACACATCGCTCGGCGAAGTCATCGTGGCAGGCAAATCGCAAGGACGACACCTGCGCGAGCGAGGCTTTGCTGTGGAGGCTATCGACACCAAGATGGCCACGCTACAGAGCATACAGACAACAGAGCTCCTCAACCGCTCGGCAGGGATCAAGATACGCCAATCGGCAGGGTTGGGATCAGATATCTCTTTCAATCTCAATGGACTATCAGGAAACTCTGTACGCATCTTCATCGATGGTATACCGCTACGCAACTATGGCCGTTCATTCTCCCTAGCCAGCATCCCTCCCTCAATGATCGAGCGTATAGAGGTTTACAAGGGTGTGCTTCCCTCAGAGCTAGCCGAGGATGCTCTGGGCGGAGGCATCAATGTAGTCCTCAAAAAAGACCTACGCAATGCGCTCACGACCTCATACTCGATCGGGTCGTTCAATACACATCAATGGGATCTCAATGGAAGCTACCGCAACAAGCTTAGCGGTTTCACGGCTCAGATATCGGGCTTCTATAGCTCCACCGACAATAGCTACAAGGTATGGGGTGACAACGTCTATGTCGTCAACCAGCAGTCAGACAAAGAATACATCAAGGCGACTCGCTTTCACGACAGCTTTTTGGCCTATGGAGTGCGTGGCAGCCTTGGTCTCACCAAACGCTCGTGGGCAGACGAGCTATTGCTCGGCTTCATGCTCTCAAAGACCGACAAGGATATACAGACTGGAGCCACTATGCAGGTCGTCTATGGCAATCGCCGTACCGAGTATAGTAGTCGCCTTGCCAGTCTACAGTACAAGAAAAAAGACCTACTACTCAAGGGGCTCGATCTCTCTACTCTATTCACCTACTCGCACACCAACCGCCAAGTGATAGACACCATAGCCGATATGTACACTTGGCATGGTACCGTGGGTATACGCCCCGATAGTCGGCTTGCATTGTGGATAAGTGGAGCCGAGGCTGGGCAGCCAACCCTAGCTACCAACTTGGAGAGAAACTTCGCCAACCGCAGTAGCCTGCACTACCGCTTGGGGCGTAATCATACGCTGGGCATCTCCTACCTCCTTGATGCCTTCACTCGTGATATAGATGATCCTCTACTTAGCTTAGAGGCACAGCAGGCCGTTGATCAGCGTCGCTACAGCAAACAAGTAGTAGGAACTACATACCAGGGGAAGTTCCTCGAACAACGTCTCAAGGCAAGCCTCTTCTTCAAGCACTATCAGATGCAGGCTCAGCTCACAGAGGTCGTACAACAGAGTCGCCCAGGGTTATCACCTACCTATGTCAAGACTAGGCACAATAGAAGGATGAGAGACAATGGCTATGGCATAGCTCTGTCCTATACTCTAACTCCTCGCTTGATCTTGCTCGCCTCGGCCGAGCGAGCTATACGACTACCTAGTACCAACGAGCTACTTGGTAATACGAGCGACAATATAGATCCTAGCCTTGGTCTCAGGCCTGAGAGCAGTACCAATATCAACCTTGGAGTCAACCTCGGTCCTCTGAATATCGGTGGGCATGATCTCTCCGCTGACGTCAACCTCTTCGTACGGGATATACGAGATATGATACAGCGAGGTATACCTCGCACCAATGATGACTTCTTCCGCTTCGAAAACATCGGTGCCATCATCAGCCGAGGTATAGATGTGGAGCTACGCCATGCCTGGAGAAACAAGGTGTTTGTCAATGCGAACATGTCGTACTTTGATGCACGCTTCAACCTGGAGTACGACCCTGCCACAGGCGTTCGCTATGCTCACTATCGTAGCCGTCTACGCAATGCGCCCTATCTCACCGGCAACTTCAACGTCGAGTACATCGTCAACAACGCGCTACTCAAGCATGCTCGCCTATCGCTGAGCTACAACTTCAGCTATACGCACAAGTTCTTGCGCGACTGGGAGGCTTACGGATCAGCTAACAAACCTACGATACCCACTCAAGATCTCCACGACCTAGGTCTCACCTATACCCTACCCAATCGTAGACTAACTATAGGGCTCAATGCTAAGAATATCCTAGATCGTCAGGTATTCGACAATTTTGCTCTACAGAAGCCTGGGCGTAGCTTCTTCGCCAAAGTAACATATCGCATATTCTAAACAAATTTCCGATAATAACTAACTCATCGATGTCAATGATCAAGATGTTTTCTACCGCCACCCGCCTCCTAGCGATGGTGGCTCTTGCTGGGACGATCGCCAGCTGTGGCGAGAAGGGCAAGAACGAACCCTCTACCTCCCCCTCGGTAGCCAAGTATTTGCACATCGGCTATGGTGTAGGATACTCTGGCGATGCCGAAGGCTATCTACTCCCCTCGGCCGATCTCAGCCAAGGAACGATCTCGTTCTTGGGTCGAGGTTTCTCTATTGAGAAAGCTCGTACACACCGTTGCTATGCATCCTCAGATGGCTCTACGCTCTACAACCTAGAATATGGTAAGGGCAACATCGTCAAGTATCAGGCCGTCGGCGGTACCGAGATGTACAAGAAGGTTGGAGAGAAGAATATCTCGCAAGCTATCGGGACGACACACCCTCGCTGGCGTGTCATCAACGATGATACCGCTCTGCTCTATCACATAGAGGTCAAGCACCTCAAGAATAGCGATGGTACTTATGCCAAGACACAAGCTATAGTGCGTATGGTCAAGATAGATCTCTCTGGGTCTATGGTGGTCAACCCTGCTGTAGAGATAGAGCTCCCCGCAGAAACTGAGACAAGTGTAAGCAATCTCCACATCTGGCGCATTGACCAGCCTGTGATCGCATCGGGCAAGGTCTATATTGGTGTCGCTAAGCAAGGCTACGACCCCAAGACGGGCAAGACCATCCGCACTACCAACTATGCTGCCTCTACTCTGGTGCTCGATTATCCCACGTTTCAGAACCCCCGCATCATACGCTCTGCTCTTGGCACGGGAGAGACCTATGGCTTTCGCACACCATCCTATCTCGTAGATGAGTCTGGAGATGTCTATCATACTAGCATGAGCCCGCTACGCATCTCCAAGATCAAGAATGCGAACTACGATGATAGCTATGACTTCGATCTCGCCAAGGCTCTCGGCATGAATGCTGTCGGTGGTACAGGTATCTTCTACACAGGCAATGGCATCGCCTATGTCCCCTTCTACGATGCCGACAAGGGGGCAGATGTCAAGCAGGCAGCCTGGGGTGTAGCTCGTGTAGATATCAAAAATAAGACGGCCATAAAGCTCAACCTCCCCGAAGGTCTTTGGCTACGCTACTATCAGAATGCAAAGCTCTCAGATGGTAAGCTCTATATGGCGATCTGTCCTCTCAAGGAGAATGGCAACATCTATATCTTTGACCCAGCCAATACAACGGCCAACGGCTTCACCAAAGGAGCTTCACTAGGGGTCTCTGGCGAAGGCTTCTATCTAGGGGTCTTCTAGCAGAGCAAACTGCTCAGCACTATTTGCGCGCAAGCAGAGGCGTAGGGTATCATGTCCTACGCCTCTGCTCATTGGAGACTGATGATACACCCTAGGATGAACGACGCGGACACCCTAGCCTAAAAAAATTCTCCTCTAGGGTGAACGCTCCGTTCGCTCTAGGGTGGAGAGTATGAAGATGGGATCTAGTCGTGTGATCTATCCCGCAGATAGTCTCTCACACCGCTCTGAGCAGAAGGCTATCCAAAGGCTACCACATCGAGTCGTAAGGCAAGGAGAGGCAATAGCTATCCTCTCGCAGGGCATCGACGAGGGCCGTAAATGAGTCGCTTGATGTAGCGTTTGAGGCAGGCCATCAGGTAGCCGAGATAAGTGGTGCGAGAGTGGTATTGTAGACGTAGCTTGGTGGCATCGTACCAGCCTAAGGTTAGCAGAGGCAAGGCTCTGAGAGAACCATAAGGGAAGGCCAATATCTGCGGGTATAGTCGATAGGAGACACGATCGAGGAGAAGGGCCTTGACAGATAAGGCAAAAGCCTCTAGCTCCTGCTGTAGCTTCGAGGGATAGGCTGTATCTAGCTGGTCAATTAGGCGAGATGCGAGACGTAAGGTCTGGGCAGCCTTGTGTGCGGTTAGGTGCGATAGGAGCGATTGATCGTTGGACTGTGTGTAGTGCACCGTAGGGGCGTCATAGTGTGCCATACGCAGCTCTGAGGCGAGAAGCATGGGGACAAGGCAGGCTACATCCTCCAGCAGATCTTGCCCTTCGGTGCCGATATGCTGGGGAAAGACGGATCGACGCACCAGTTTGTTCCACAAGAAGCCTGGTGTGCGCCCGCGTAGTATAGCGATAGCTAGCTCGTACGAGCTGGCATATGGCAACAGGCGATATAGACGCTGCATGGTATGATAGTCGGCGATATAGTCGCTCGTCGTCACGTCTGCATCGTGCTCGAGAGCATGGTCTATCCACCGATATATGGTATCGGGGCTGTGCAGGTAGTCGTCGCTGTCGAGCCAAAGCAGATAATCGCCTTTGGCAGCATCGAGAGCGGTCTGACGGGCCACTACAGCCCCCTTGTTGGTAGCATGCGTATAGCCATGCACGCGCTCAGAGGCTTGATAGGCGTGAGCGACCTGCATGGCTATACGCATACTATCATCTGGGCTAGCATCATCCACGAGGATGATCTCTAGCTCGGGATAGGTTTGGCAGAGGACAGACCGCAAGCACCGCTCTATATAAGGCTCAGCCTTGTAGACGGGTATCAGCACCGATACGAGAGGCAGAGGGAGGTGGCTCGTGGTCATGTGTGGAGGAGGCTATTCTCTAGGGAAGAAGATATCGGGGAGTTCCTCATCATCGACGATTGTGGCTTCGTCTTCTGCGCCATAGTCGTAGGCATCGGCACAAGGTGAGAAATCCGCTGGGAGGTCAAAGGGCGTAGAGATCAAGTAGCCTAGCTTGGCATCGCTATAGACCTTCTTCATAAAGAGACCGAAGATAGGCAGAGCCGCCGCTGCACCCTGACCGAAAGCCATAGAGGAGAAGCGTACCGAACGATCTTCACCCCCTACCCAGCACCCTGCGACGATATCGGGTGTAAAGCCCACGAACCAGGCATCGCTATTGTTCTGCGTAGTACCAGTCTTACCAGCTAGAGGCATCGTAAGGCCATGGCGCGATCGGAGGCGACCAGCCGTACCACCATTGACGACATTCTGTAGCATCGAGAGCATCTTATCAGCTGTAGACTGCGACAACACCTCGGTCATCTGTGGCGAGAAAGAGGCGACCACGTTGCCAGCCTGATCCTCGATATGCGTTACGAGGATAGGAGCTACACGAATGCCTTTATTGACGAATACCGAATAGCCCGATACCATCTCGCTGACCGTGGCATCAGGCGTACCAAGCGACATAGCAGGCGAGGGATCGATGTGGCCTGTGAGACCATAGCTCCGCAGGAGATCGAGAAATGCCCCAGTCGATGTACGCGCCATAAGCTCAGCCGTTACCCAGTTGTCGGAGTGCTGTAGCCCCCACTGTACCGACACCATCTCACCGATACGCTTGCGGTTGGCATTGCGAGGAGTCCAGACCTTGCCGTCTGCCAAACGGATATGAGGCTGTACGTGCATCACCTGATCGCAAGGTGAAGTGTACTCGCCCATCAAGTAGAGAGAATAGAGGTAGGGCTTGATCGTCGAGCCTACCTGCCTCCGGCCAGTAGAGACCATATCGTACTGGAAGCTACGGAAGTCGATCCCCCCGACATAGGCAAGCACGTGTCCATTGTGGGGGTTCATCGCCATAAAGCCAGTGCGGAGTATCCCCTTGACATAGAGGATAGAGTCCATAGGCGTAAGGAGCGTGTCGCGCATGCCCTGCCAGCTCCAGAGCTGCATACGGGTACGCTGTGAGAAGCTAGCGCGTATCTCCTGCTCGCTCATCCCTGCCTCCTTGGAGGCTCTCCAACGCTCGCTCTGCTTCATAGCTCGCTCTAGGATATCACGCCGTTGCTTGTCGGTGAGCTTGCTCGAGAAAGGGGCAGTCTTGCTACCACGCTTCTCCCGATCGAAGGCTGGCTGTAGATTGGCACTCATATGTTCCCGAACGGCCTCCTCGGCATAGGTCTGCATGCGAGCCGATATGGTCGTGTGTATCTTGAGGCCGTCAGTATAGATATTGTAGTACGAGCCATCGGGCTTTTGGTTCTTGTAGCACCAGCCATAGAGGGGATCATTGACCCATGCAGCACTATCGGCCGAGAACATATCACCCTGCCAGCTAGCATAGTCGCTACGATCGGGCTTCTTGGCCATCATGATACGGCGCAGATGGTCGCGCATATAGGGGGCGATACCCTCCTTGTGCGTTAGGCGTCGAAACTTCGTCTCGATCGGTAGGGCCGACAGCGAATCAAGCTCTGCCTCTGAGATCATATCGGCCTTGTGCATCTGTGTCAGCACCACGTTGCGACGAGCCAAGGGGCGAGGCGTATCCTTGTGAAGGATGGGGTTGAAGTACGAGGGGTTTTGGCACATGCCTACGAGCATAGCGGCCTCTTGGATGTTGAG
>JBHACB010000031.1:0-3575 GCA_041854325.1 Porphyromonas sp. | reverse complement strand
CGGTGGGCTCTTACCCCACCTTTTCACCATCACCACACGCCTCTCCGTAGGGGAGGACGATGGCTGTCATTCTCTGTTACGCTACTCTAGCCTCACGACTAGCTACCCGTTAGGTAGTATGGTGCTCTGTGTTGCCCGGACGTTCCTCACCGTGGCCCATACGAGCCAAGGCGCGACAGACCGACCCACTGCCACTATCATCTACTCTCTATCTATGTCCAACTATCTATATCAAATGCTTATTGCTTGATTATACTTAATTGATTTGAAACAAACCGCCGGCCTTTCCTCAATGCAATAGCAAAGCACAATGCTATTCCAAAGACATACATCGAACCAAAGTACTCATACAAAATGGCATCCTCGGTCTGCGTAGAGATACAACGGAACAACACTACGAAGAGCATGTGCCAGTAATATATATCCGCAGAATAGTCGCGCCCAATCTGCTCGGCAAAACTCCCTGCTCCAAACCCCTTGTGTTGCAATGCAAGGGCTATCCAAGAGAAGGCTACCAGGAAGGTAAACACCAAGGGCCCGATATTTCCACCGCCTTGGGACCAAAGCGAAACCAAAGCTCGTTCTACACAGAAGATCAGAGAAATCAATATGGTATAGTCGAGCAACCTCTTACTAGCAACGATGCGCCTTTCCCATTTTCTAGCGTAATACCCTAGAGTTAGGCAAGGTAAGGCATAGTTCACAAAGTTGAAAACAAAGTATGAAGACTCCTGGCCATCAAGGAGGAAGCGATAGCGACCAATTGCCAATCCAATGGATACAAGAGCTATCATCCATAGTAGTCGTCGCCCCTGAGTAATGCGTACTACAGCACCGAACACTAAGAGGCCCCAAAACAGAGCAACAAGGTACCACAGAGGGCCTCCTGGATTGTTAGGAATACCGACAAACACCCAGCGAACAATGACGGGAAGAGGCAGGCTCGTTACATCAAAAGGATCTACAATAAAGTAGACACATGTAAAGAAGAGCAATATGCCGAGCACTTTCTTAGCATTCTGAAAGGCCTTCTTGACGGTCTTTGCTACATCCTCGCTGTAGAGGAAGTAGCCCGTAATCATAAAGAAACACGGCACTGCAATGTCATGAAAAGGCATTGGGAACGCTTTCATGGGTGAGTGGCACGCCACCACAATGAATGCGCATATCGCTTTCAAGACATACAAAGAGCTTATCGCCTCTCTACGACCTGTGTTGGATTTGATGCTGCTGGCCTCCATCGCCTCTCTAGTGGGTGATCGCTACGCGTTTGGTGGGGTCTTGTTCCGCGTTGCGTTTGTCGACAGCCTCGGCGACATTGCGCGCTAGCTGTCGAAAGAAGATACTCGTTATACTCTCATCATGGACAGCCGAGGGAGCTCCACTATCGCCACTCTCACATATACCCTGTACTAGTGGTATCTGCCCTAGGAGTGGGATACCGAGGTCGGCAGCTAGCTGGCGGCCTCCATCGCGGCCGAAGATGTAGTACTTGTTTTGTGGTAGCTCGGCAGGAGTAAACCATGCCATGTTCTCCACAAGCCCTAGCACGGGTACCCCGACCTTGTCATCGAGGAACATGCCTATACCCTTGATAGCATCAGCTAGGGCTACTTGCTGAGGCGTCGTAACGACTACCGCTCCCGTGATACCGAGTGTCTGCACCAGCGTTAGGTGGATGTCGCTCGTGCCTGGAGGCATATCTATGAGAAGGTAGTCGAGCGCACCCCAGTTGCCTTCGCTAAGGAGCTGTTTGAGGGCATTGCTCGCCATGCTACCGCGCCATAGCACGGGGCTCTCTTTGTTGACAAAGAAGCCTATCGAGAGGAGTTTGACGCCATAGCGTTCTATGGGCTGTATGAGCTCTCGGCCATCGACGTCCTCTAGTACGGGGCGAGCATCCTCGCAGCCAAACATTAGAGGTACAGAGGGCCCGAAGATGTCGGCATCAAGTAGGCCCACCCGATAGCCATCCTTGGCTAGGGCAACAGCTAGATTGGCCGACACAGTGCTCTTGCCTACCCCTCCCTTGCCCGAGAAGATCGCTAGTACGTTCTTAACCTCGGGGAGGAGCTTCACTTCTTGCTTGGGCTGTATCTCGGGAACCTTGACGCTGATGTTGCCCTTGATGTCTACCTCGGGGCCAATGAACGTCAGGATAGCAGTCTCGGCAGCCTTCACCACGCTCTTGATGAAGGGCGAGTTGGGCTTGTCAAAGATGAGAGAGAAACTCACCTTATTGCCCTCGATACGAATATCATCCTCTACCATACCAGCCTCCACGAGGTTCTGCCCACTACCAGGATAGCGGACCTTCTCTAGAGCTTGTAGGATGAGGTTGGGATATAATGTTGGTGTCATCAGTCTATTGTGCTATAATACTATTCGTTGAGTGCCCTCTATTCCTCTGCTAGGTGACGTGATCGGCCGTAGCTACGATAGCTGTCGGGCTCTATCTCTATATCAGGCTCCCATAGTCCCTCATCGGGCATCGTGGGGCGATAGCGCAGGTACTTGATCGTGAGCCCTCGGCTCAGCCACTGCTGCTCGTAGTAGGTCTTGATGTCGAGGGTGTCTCTTACCACCCCACCCCCATAGAGGTCGTCGGTGATCTCCTCGAGATCGAAAGCATTGAGCTCCACCATAGCCTTGGTATAGGCATATAAGAAGGGGCTATCCGTCTTGAGGTGAATAACACCACCAGCAGACAAGATACGCTGATAGCTCTGCACGAAGCGCGTTGAGGTCAGACGCTTGGTCACCTTCTTCATCTGCGGATCTGGGAACGTGATCCATATCTCATCAACCTCGCCCTCGGCAAAGAAGTGCTCCAAGAGCTCTATCTCGGTACGCAGGAAGGCGACGTTGGGCATACCAGCCTCTAGGCTTTCTTTCGCTCCTGTCCACATGCGTGCTCCTTTGATGTCGATACCGATGAAGTTCTTCTCTGGGAAGCGACGTCCCAGCCCTACGGTGTACTCACCTTTGCCACAGCCGAGCTCGAGCACGATGGGATGATCGTTGCCAAAGAACTGACTACGCCACACGCCTTTGAGCGGAAAGGCTTCGGTAGCGATACGCGAACGAGGGTACTGGAAGACGTGCGGATACGTCTCCATATCGGCAAACTTGGAGAGCTTGTTCTTGCCCATTGCCGAGCCTATTCTTCGAAGATGTCTAGGCTATCGCAATAGGCCAGCTCGCCCTGCACGATGAAGCGGATCTGATCCTTGTCAAACTGTCCCACTTCGTCCTTGCGTGCATTCTTGACCACATAGTCGAGTAGCTCCTCGTCGTCGAACTCAAACTCTGCCTCCTCATCATCCTCACCATCGAATATACCACGGCTCTCGTAGAAGTCGTAGATAAGATCGACGAAGTACACGATGTCGTCGTCCGAGACGAGCTCTTTCATCTCCTGAGGGATATAGTTGCGGATAAAGGCTACGGCCGCTAGGTCGTCATATCCGAGAATATCTTCTGCCATACTAGTTAGTCTCCTATCAACAATGCTTAAAATCACCCCCAAAGGTACTAAAATCCTACCAATCGCCTCATCATGCCCTGCACAGTCT
>JBHACB010000030.1:0-58895 GCA_041854325.1 Porphyromonas sp. | reverse complement strand
GGCTATTTCTTGCATGCTACGCCAGTCTTTGCAGAAGACAAGGATCTCCTCTGCAAGCCTTTGCGCACTGAGTCGCCTAGGGAGGAGCTCTAGCTGGATAGTATCCTCAGCTTGCAAGATAGTATCGTTAGCTTGCAAGGTAGCATCCTCAGCTTGTAAGATAGTACCATTAGCTTGCAAGGTAGCATCCTCAGCTTGCAAGATTGTGGCAAGCGTATAGGTAGTACCTCGACCATATCCTCGAGAGATGAGGAGCCCCTCCTGAGACAACCTACGGAGCCGTGGTGTTAGGTCTGCGCTATGGATAGGAAGCACTTCTCTAAGGCATGCATTATTGATCGTCTCCCTATCCCTACGGTATCCACCAAGGCTCTGCATGAGCTGCTCGTTGCTATTCGACAGCCATGGATGATCGGGTTTGGTCGCCCTAAAACGAGTCCGATACTGATCTAGGGACACGGGATCTATATCATCCCAAGAGAACCCCCTAAGGATGCGACTATCGGCAGGATGTGCTACGTCCGAGTCGGCATACATGCGTCTCACCTCATGGATGGTACAGCGATGGTCGCCTTCGCCATAACGTCTGAAAGTGCCATCATCGGCCTGTCTCCCGCAGAATATTGGCTTCTGCTCTCGCGGAGCTCTAGGGATAGTAAATAGCAAGATACATCCACCCTCGAACTCCTCTACCCGCACATCTTCCGAGCGGAGCAGGCTGGCACTGACGATGTCCCGATTGTGAACATCTCGCCAAAACCTGTCTCGTAGTCTATGTACGTGCGCGAGGTCTAGGCCGTTGAGCGCAAAATGATCTTTACGCTCCTCTACTCCGAGCACGATAACGCCTCCGTGTGTGTTGGCAAAGGCCGAATACGTCTCCCAAAAGCTTTTGGGGAAGCCTCCCTTGGCACTCTTGAACTCTATATCGTCGCTCTCACCTTTGTCTATCAGGCTAAAGATGTAGTCTTGAAAGATGTCGTAGTCTACCGTTCCCATTGTCGTTGTTTGCTTCGATTGAGTACAAAGATAGCGATTGGGCGGCATTGGACAGAGGCCAAGCGGGAGAGGAGTGCTGGAGGCTGGTCGTCTGCTCGCAGGCGGGGGGCGGGGGGCGAGGGGCGAATGCGCAATTGATGGTTCGATAGATGTTTGCTATCTTTGGGGCACAAACCAGGGAGGCCGAATGTCGTATTCTGCCTCCCTCATTTGATTGATTGGAGTTCAAATTCAGTATTGTAATAAGCAAGGGTCTATCCTCATGTCTCAGCTAAGATCAAAAGCACTAGAGCTCGCCACTGGGCGAGCTGCTGTGCGTAGTGTAGCCGTCGCTACATCCGTCTCGCATTACTATGCCGAGGCCGTCTTTACACGTAGCACTATGCGTCGCTACCTAAGCAAGGAAGACTACAAACGCCTCAATCAGCATATCGAGCAGCACCTCCCCATAGGGCCCGAGCTAGCAGACCAAGTGGCGGCCGCCATGAAGATGTGGGCTATGGAGCGTGGAGCTACGCACTATACACACTGGTTTCAGCCCCTGACGGACGGCACGGCCGAGAAGCACGACTCGTTCGCCACGATTAGTGGCGACTGCGAGGGTATGATCGAGGAGTTTAGTGGCAAGCTCCTCTCCCAGCAGGAGCCCGACGCTAGTAGCTTCCCGAGTGGTGGGCTACGCAATACGTTCGAGGCTAGGGGCTACTCGGCATGGGATCCCTCCTCGCCAGCCTTCATTGTGGACGATACGCTCTGTATCCCTACGGTATTCGTGTCCTATACGGGCGAGGCTCTCGACTTCAAGACCCCTCTACTACGCTCGCTCGATGCTCTCGACAAGGCTGCTAGCCGTGTGGTACGCTTCTTCAATCCCGACGTAGAGCGCTGTACCACCTTCCTAGGCTGGGAGCAGGAGTATTTCCTCGTAGATGAAGCACTCTTCTATGCTCGCCCCGACCTCTGTCTGACGGGGCGCACGCTGATGGGACACGAGAGTGCCAAGAACCAACAGCTCGACGACCACTACTTCGGCTCTATCCCCGAGCGTGTACAGGAGTTCATGAAAGATCTAGAGCTCGAGTGCTACCGCCTAAGTATCCCGATCAAGACGAGGCACAACGAGTGCGCCCCCAACCAGTTTGAGATAGCCCCTATCTACGAGGAGTGCAACCTCGCCAACGACCACAATATACTACTGATGAGTACGATGAAGCGCGTGGCACATCGCCATCACTTCCGCGTATTGCTACATGAGAAGCCCTATGAGGGCGTCAATGGATCGGGTAAGCACTGCAACTGGTCTATCGGCACCGACACGGGTGCCAACCTCTTCTCTCCAGGCAAGACCTCGCAAGACAACCTGCGCTTCATCGCCTTCATGGCTATCACCCTAATGGCTGTGTATCGCAACGATGCTCTGCTCAAGGCGAGTATCGCCTCAGCCTCCAACCTCCATCGCCTCGGCGGGCACGAAGCCCCTCCCTCGATCATATCCTGCTTCCTCGGCACCGAGGTGAGCTCTGTGCTCGATCGCTTCCTCGAGAGCAGACGCGAAGATGCCATCCTCATCGACGACAAGAAAGGCTTTAGCCTCGGCGTGGGACACATCCCCGAGCTCCTGATCGACAATACCGACCGCAACCGTACGTCGTCGTTCGCCTTCACGGGCAACCGCTTCGAGTTTCGTGCCGTGGGCTCGTCGGCCAACCCTGCCTGCGCTATGCTCAGCCTATGCACCACACTAGCCTACGAGCTAGGGCTATTCGCTGACGAAGTGGACGAGCGCGCCAAGAGCACGAGCATACACGATGCCCTCTTTGAGACGATCCATAGATATATCAAAGACTCTCGGCACATCCGCTTCGGGGGCAATGGCTACAGCCCCGAGTGGCACGAGGAGGCTACGCGCCGTGGTCTCAATACCGACTCGCACGTGCCTCGCCTCTATCAGGCCTACACGAGCGAGCAGTCGGTGCGCTGCTTTGAGGCGATGGGTGTGCTGACGCGTGCCGAGCTCGAGGCGCGCAACGAGGTCAAGTGGGAGATATTCATGAAGAAAGTGCAGATAGAGAGCCGTGTGCTTGGCGACCTCTGCCTCAACCACATCATACCCGTAGCCACTAGATACCAGACAATGCTCCTCGACAACGTAACCAAGCTCAAGAACGTCTTCGAGGGTGAGCAATACGAGGCCCTAGCCTCTGGCCCCAAGCATCTCATCGCAGAGATGAGCCGACACCTCAGTGCCGTGCATACCATGGTGGAGGAGATGATAGAGGCGCGCAAGGTGGCCAACAAGCTCGAGGATATGCGTGCCTGTGCCTATGCCTACCACGATACCGTACTGCCCTTCCTCGGCAAGATCAGATACCACGTAGACAAGCTCGAGCTCATCGTAGACGATGAGATGTGGCCTCTGCCCAAGTATCGCGAGCTTCTCTTCATCTAGGCTCCCCTCTCACCTATGCTCAACGTCAAAGACCTCACCACAGGCCCCCTAGGTACCCATCTCTATCGGCTGGCTCTCCCCATCATGGGTACGAGCTTCGTGCAGATGGCCTATAGCTTCACCGATATGGCATGGCTAGGGAGGTTGGGTAGCGAGGCCGTGGCGGCCGTAGGGACGGTGTCCGTATTCTTGTGGATCGCCCAGTCGCTGGCATACTTCAACAAGACGGGTAGCGAAGTAACCATAGCACAGAGCATCGGTGCTGGTCAGCCTGCCGAGGCTCGTCGCTATGCCTCGCACAATACGACTCTCTCTATAGCCCTAGGACTACTCCTAGCCCTAGGCTATATGGCGTGGGCTCCCGAGCTGGTGGACATCTATCAGCTCGTGCCTCAGGTACGTGCACTAGCTCTAGAGTATATGCACATCGCAGTGCTAGGGCTACCAGCGGTATTCCTCACATCGACACTCTTTGGCGTGTACAATGCTACGGGCAATAGCAGTATCCCCTTTAGGATACTCAGCCTAGGCCTTGTGTGCAACATCATTCTCGACCCCATACTCATACACCTGCTTGGCTGGGGTGTAGCAGGGGCCGCTTGGGCTACTATTGCGAGCCAATATTTGGTGCTCTTCATCTTCCTGTGGCAACTCAAGCGCAGGGATCGCCTCTTGACGCTCTTCCCCCTAGTGGCTCCGCTCCTAGGGCAGCACACATGGCGCATCATCAAGATAGGACTACCGGCGGCCTCGCTCAACGTCCTCTTCGCCCTCGTAACCATATATATGGGGAGACTGGCCTCGGCTACAGGAGGACACGTAGGGGTCGCTACACTGACCACTGGCGGACAGCTGGAGGCTCTGACCTGGAGCACTGCCCAAGGCGTAACGACAGCCCTAAGCACCATCGTGGCTCAGAACTATGCGGCTGGTCTCCTCGAGCGCGTCTATCGGGCCTATCGCCTTGCGCTCACCTTCACCCTCTGTGTAGGGCTAGTGGGTACGCTATTCTTCGTCTTGGGGGGCGAGGCACTATTTGCACTCATCGTGCCCGACCCTGCTACCTACCAGACCGGAGGTGTGTATATGCGTATCAGTGGCTATACTCAGGTCTTCATGATGGTCGAGATCACGACGCAGGGGCTATTCTATGGCATGGGGCGTAGCTACCTACCGGCTATCATCAGCATTGGGGGCAACTACCTGCGTATTCCTCTAGCTCTCTACCTGATCGCACAGGGCTGGGGGCTCGAGGGTATTTGGTGGGCCATCAGCCTATCGGCACTGCTCAAGGGGTGCGTAGCCCTAATAGCCCTGTGTATCGTTAGGCTACGCACTAGGGGCTAGTCCCAGTCCTCATCCCAGTCGAAGAGATCTAGCCCTGCTGGTAGCTCCTCGACAAACTGATCCATATCACGGCGTTCCTTCTTGGTCGGGCGCCCTAGCCCCTTGGCCCTATCTACGAAGCCCGAGATACGCTGTAGCTCTAGGATCTCGTACTGCTCGCGGGGGGTAATATTCTCCATATACTCGGGGACTAGCCGAGCCCCGACCCTGCTGTGCAGAGGCTGTAGCACCCTAAAGGAGTATTCGATCGGCGGTTTGCGCACCCCGACGACATCCCCTGCCTTCACTGTACGCGAAGGCTTGGCAGGTGTACCATTGATAGTAACACGATTTTTCTTGCAGGCATCTGTAGCTATCGAGCGTGTCTTGAATATACGCACTGCCCAGAGCCACTTGTCTACTCGTACCTCACTCATATATAGGCATCAAAATGTATCGAGGCTGTGTCATAAATCCAATTTATGCACAGCCTCTCTCGTAAGTGACTGGGGTGGGACTCAAACCCACGACCTTCAGAACCGGAATCTGACGCTCTATTCAACTAAGCTACCCAGCCATCGCCTCAAACAGCTCTGCAAAGATACAAAAAGAATAGCCCTCCGTCAAGCCCCGCTCCATCGCCTCGGCCTCTGCTGGCTAGAGGAGTGAGAGACGAATATGTCAATCGCTCCCAGCCACTGGTGCAGCATGGACCGATAGACTCTAGGGGTGTATCCCTCTATGTTACATAGAGAGACACACCCCTAGGGTATAGGATAGGTAAGCTAGAAGCCTAGGGTGTAGTGCTGGCACCCCAGCCAGTACCTGGTGCCTGTATCAGTATCAGAGGCACGTACATATCCGCAAGCTTCGACTTCGTAGGGTTGTTTTTGTCATTGACGATACTATTGACTAGGGCTGTTAGGGCATAGTAGTCTGTACTCACATGCGTTTCGTTGGACCCAGTATTGGCATATTGCTCCTCCTTGACAACGAAGGTCGCTATGCGTCGTTCAGCAAAGGTGGCGTATTTGCTGGCATCGGGGAAGCTCCAGGTCTGCACTCCTAGGCCCGTGTACTTCGACTTGTTCTCGTAATAGTCTAGGCGTAGTGCTGCTCTAGCTCTGTAGCTACGCTGTACGAGATCGGTAGCATGCTGGCCGAAGAAGCTCGTGCTACATGGCGCGAGGTTGTCGCCCACGTAGTTGGGTCCGAGATACGCGGCATCGATCTGTATGTCTTGGCCTGTGGAGGCCTTGTAGCGCACGACGACATATTGCACCCTAGACGCTGGGGTCTGTGTAGGGGCATTGCTACTATTCTTGTCCCCTCTGTTGAGCAAGGCATAGATGGTCCGTGCTCCTGCCGATGTAGCGGTATGGAGGCCGGTATAGGAGTTGCTATAGATCCCATTGATACGCGTAGCCATCCTCCCACCACCTTTGGTGTCAAAGTTGCTAGGTGTGCCAGTTTTCTCAAAGGATGTGTCAAACCCCGTTATGCGCGTATGCATCCATGCCCCATTGACATCTGTCACCATGGGGAGTATCCAGCCCTGAGGAGGTACGATGGCCTTCGCTCTCTCGTAGCTGTATAGACCGAGAGGGACGTTGCCCTCTCCCTTGGGGAACGTCTCACCGAGGTCTAGGTCGTAGTAGCTGGTCGCTGTGTACTCGAGAGCGAGCTTGGGACGTACGATATAGGTCTTGACGGCGTGGCGAGATCCATGTTTGATCTTGCCTCGCGACCCCCAGATATAGAGGCGAGACATGGCTGGCAGAGCCTGCTCTGCTCCGCCATCGAGTCGCTTGGCTTCTGCCACCAGATGGGTAACGGGCTTGTCGACACTACCACTGGTGGCTAGTGGACTGGCCCATATGAGGAACTGCTTGTCGTGCGACTTGCCTGAGGCTATATCCACGCCCTGAGCATTGCCCTCGAAGGTGTACACACGCTCGCCAGACGCAGGCGTATAGGCCATGATGTCGCTGTTGGTTACGGCAGGAGCTTGGCGCAGGTCGTAGTAGCCGTTGGAGGTCGTCAGCACATTGCTCTCGAAAGTGATATGCTTGATACGCACAGCGTAGGCATTGTGTGCATCGTATCCCTTCTCCTCGGTCGTCGTTCCTCTGTTGATGTTCTCGTTGTTGAGCGAGAGGCGTAGCATAGAGCCTAGTATCTGAAACTGGATCCCCTTGCTACTATCGGGCGTATCGCTAGGCCTGGGGCGCGACTTGCCACTGGCCGTAGTGATAAGCACCGACCGAGGCCCATTGGGCAATATCTTGAGCTTGGTCCAGCCGAAGCCTATGGGGATGTCGCGGCTCTGCGTCTCGCCTAGAGCCACGCCTACGAGCTTATCGGGATTGGGGTTGTAGCTCACTCGCTTGGTGCTGTGGTTGTAGCTACCCCCGAGGAAGCCCATCATGTACCACTCGTTGTCGGGATTGCTGGGGTTGCTGGGGTCGGGGAGCGTGATGTCGAGAGCACCGTTGTCGATAGTCTTGGTGAGGAAGAGCCCTGTCGTGAGGTAGCGTCCACCCTCCTCGTTGTGCCAAGGGATATTGACGTAGTAGGTCTTGTTCCCCGAGGCATTCTTGATGATGCAGACAGAGGAGAAGGTGAGCTTCTTGCCGAGCTCGGGGGTAGGGCCATCGGCCTTCAAGGTAATATCGAGGGCGCGCAGGTCGCTCTCGGCTAGCTCGGCGGACAGGTCGACCGCTACAGAGGTTGTGGAGAGAGGCATCTCACTCTCTTGGGGCAAAACGTCTTGACCGCCCTTGCTACACGAGAAGAGGAAGCACAGCGATAGGGCTATTGGCAGTAGTCTCTTGATGTTCATTGTTTTTGTTTCGTTACATGTTATTAGCCTTCCCATGTGCCATCGAGGCCATCTAGTTCTTCCTCTTCAAAGCCATCAAGATACCCATCGAGCGAGAGGGAGTGTAGTAGGGTCTGTGTCTGTAGGCGAATGACGTGATACGTGGGCGGGATATAACGTTCTTTGGCCCAGCTAAGTGGTTTGTCTTGTCTCATAAATATGGCGTCTTGTCCTTATGTACGATAGTTTGTAGGGAGCAGGGCGAGAAGCTCTCAAGAGCTTCAGAGCTTTGAGATAGGTGTTGTGGTGTTGTGATGGACGTGATATGGTGCAGATCGGGTGCTGATGAAGTACACATCTGCTCCTTGATGTGTACGACTTGGCCCACTGAGGAGTGCCGGCATGGGAGTGTGAGGTTTGGGATGACTCTATGTGTACGTTTGGCTCCATATTATGCATCATATTGGTTGCAAAATTATAATGTTATTGAGATATATACAAGCATTTTGTCAATTTTATGAGATTGTTGAGAAATGACTATAGCTTGTATTGCGTCTATATGTATTGTCAGAATGATCATTATTGTATTGTATATTATCCTGTTGTGATAAGTTTTGTCGTGGTTTATTGTGTGTTGTGGTATGTTGTGATATTTGAGACAAAAACAAAATAAAATAAACATGTATTCTTGTGTGTTGTGCATATTTTTGCGAGCATGATGGATGTGCATATGTGTTCTGTGTTGCATATTGGCAATGCCTCTGTAGATACGAGAAGGCGAGTAAAATTTTTGGTACCATGACCTCTGCTCGCAGAGAGGAAAGACAAAAAGAACGAACTAATCGAGGAAAAACATCGAACTTTTGAGGCAAAAACATCGATGTTTTTCCTCGATTAGTTCGATGTTTTTGGGCAAATTGTTCGATGTTTTTGGGAGATGATCCTTCATGGGCTGCCCACAGAGGATAGATAGGGGGGCAATCACCAAGCGACAAGGCACTAGCGAGGTCTGTGAGAGACCTATGCTAGTGCCTTAGGGGGAGGGAATCTCGATGGAGGGGCTATCCGTGGGAGGAGAGGACAGCGAGGACACCCGAGGTGAGCTGTCGTAGCTCGTCGGGCTCTATGATATAGGGGGGCATTAGGTAGACTAGCCGCCCGAATGGACGTACCCAAATGCCTCGATCGACCAAGGCTGCCTGAAGGCGCGCCATATCGACAGGCTCGCGCATCTCTACGACCCCGATAGCCCCTAGCACACGCACTTCATGCACGGCAGGTAATGCACGAGCTGGTGCTAGCTCCTCGCGTAGCTGAGCCTCGATAGCGTGCACACGTGCCTGCCAAGGGCTTTCCTTGAAGAGGCGCACAGACTCGGCAGCCACGGCACACGCCAGAGGATTGGCCATGAAGGTAGGGCCGTGCATGAAGCACTTGGCCTGCCCCGAGCATATGGTATCGGCTATGGCCTTGGTGGTGATGGTCGCTGCCAGCGTCATATACCCTCCCGTCAGTGCCTTGCCTAGGCAGAGAATATCGGGCACTACGCCTGCATACTCCGAGGCAAAGGTACGACCCGTGCGCCCAAAGCCAGTGGCGATCTCGTCGCAGATGAGCAGTACCCCAGCCTCACGGCACAGACGGCTTGCCTCGCTGAGGTAGCGTGGGTGATAGAAATACATCCCCCCAGCTCCCTGCACGATAGGCTCGAGGACGAGACCTGCCAGCTCGTGTCCATACGTCTCGAGGAGGTGTAGTAGGGGCTCGAGGTCGGTATCGACAAAGTCGGACCCGAAGCGCGACTGAGGCCGAGGCAAGAAGTGCTGAGCGGGCAAAGAGCCTGCAAAGAGGCTGTGCATACCTGTGATAGGGTCGCAGACGCTCATAGCATGCCAGGTATCGCCATGGTAGCCACCGCTCAGGGTAGCGAAGCGGTATCTCTGCTCCTCACCTCGAGCGGCCTGATACTGAATAGCCATCTTGAGGGCGACCTCCACCGACACAGAGCCCGTATCGGCTAGGAAGATCGTATCGAGCCCCTCGGGCAATATGCTCAGTAGCTCACGCGCTAGGTCGATAGCTGGCTCGTGCGTTAGCCCCCCGAACATGATGTGGCTCATCTGCTCGGCCTGACGTACTAGGGCCTCGTTGAGCCGGTGGTGGTTGTAGCCGTGTATGGCTGCCCACCACGAGCTCATGCCATCGATGAGCTCACGCCCATCGGCGAGGTGTATGCGTACTCCCTCGGCGCGCTGTACGCCATACACGGGTAGGGGGTCGATCGTGGATGTGTAGGGATGCCAGAGGTGTCGCCGGTCTATATCGTACATCATAGTAGGTCAGAGTTAGTAGTCGTAGGCTACCTCCCAGTCTACACCCCTATTCTCCATGCCCATCTCAGCGATCATGGCCATATCATCTCGGGCCTGCTGCCCTACGGTGGTGAGGAGGTCGCCTGTAATGGCACTATTGATGCCGCAGTATATGGCGCGCCTCTGCGTATCGGGCGAGAGCTGTGCACGGCCACCCGAGAAGCGCAGATAGGCGCGTGGGTTGACTAGTCGGAAGATAGAGATAGCCGTCAGCACCTCCTCCTCGCTTAGGGGCTGTGCCCCCTCTAGCGGTGTGCCGAGGATGGGCTGTAGGATATTGATCGGGATGCTCTGCGCCCCGAGATGCCTAAGGTAGAGAGCTAGCTCGACGCGCTGCTCGGGTGTCTCGCCCATACCTAGGATGCCACCACTACAGATGCGCATACCTACACGGCGTGCCGCCGCTAGGGTCGCCTCCTTGTCCTCCTGAGTGTGGGTAGAGCATAGGTGGCCGAAGTGGCTAGGGGCGGTCTCCATATTGCAGTGGTAGGTCGTAACGCCAGCCTCGAAGAGCTTCTGTAGCTGATGCTCGTAGAGCAGACCCAGCGAGGCGCAGCACTTGAGCGTAGGGTTGGCACGCTTGATAGCTCTGTAGCTGATAGCGATGAGATCTATCTCCTTGTCGGTCTGTCTGCGTCCACTGGCTACGAGCGAGAAGCGCCCGATGCCCTGCTTGTGATTGTAGGTAGCCTGCGCCACGCATACGCTAGGGCTTACGAGGCTATACTTCTCGGCACTGGTGGCGTAGTGCCCACTTTGGGCACACCACTTGCAGTCCTCGGGGCAGTTGCCACTCTTGGCATTGATGATAGAGCAGGTGTCGAAGCTATTGCCCATGAAATGGCGCGTCAGCTCGTGCGCCACGTCGTAGAGCTCCTGCTTGTGGGGGTAAGTGAGCAGGGCAATAGCCTCCTCGTGGGTGATGTCGCCTCCGTCTAGGATGCGACGCTTGATGTCTTGAACCATTCTGTGGATAAATCGTTTCTGTCTTTTTTCGTCTTCTGTAGATACAACGAACGAGGCTGCGTAGCCATACACACATGCTACACAGCCTCGTCTGTAGCCTCTAGTGTCGAGGCTACATAGATATGTCCACCTACAGCGCAGTAGGTGGGCGATAGGGCGGTCTGTAGAGCGAGCTCCACGCACAGAGGCGAGGGCTGTGGTAGCTCCTCGTCGTCGGGCGCATAGGCACAGCTCGCACTTCCTGACCGATGACCAGATGTATTCGCTAGGCTAAGGAGGGTCGTCGTCTTGCGCTCGAGGCTCGCGAGGACCTTGGTCGATAGATGACCGATAGCGACCCCCTTGCCTAGCGAACGAAAGACCGCTGCCCTGCTTCGGCTCCAGCGACGGAACCAAAGCGGGGCAGCGGTACGGCATGGCTTAGCCCGATACATCTTGCTCAGCCTATAGTCGGTATTACTTGGCTACTCGCTCTAGCCACTTCACCATAGCGAACATGAGTACCATGGAGATACCACACACGATAGCGAATGCGCTCCACGTGATCGCTTGTGAAGAACTGGCGTACATCTTTGCGCCCAACACTAGCGAGAAGTTGCCCACAGCGGTAGCACCTAGCCAGCACCCCTGCATGAGGCCTTGTAGATGCTTGGGGGATACCTTCGATACAAAGGATAGGCCTAGAGGAGAAATAAAGAGCTCCGCCACAGTCAGGATGATATAGACGCTGAAGAGTAGGAATGGGGTTACCTTTTCTTCCACAGGCAGGCCACCCATTTCCTTAACCTCAGCGAATGAGGGTAGAGCTAGGGTGGACACCGTCATGATCACGAAGGCAAGTGCTGCAATACCCATACCGATACCAATCTTTCTTGGGGTCGAGATCACAACGCCACGACGCTCGAGCAGTCCAAAGATGAACATCACCACGGGGGTAAGTATCACCACCATCAGGGGATTGGTAGACTGAAAGAGCTCGGCGGCAAACTTCCAATCACCGATCTGTAGTAGGGTGTAGTCGCGAGCAAAGTAAGTTAGCGTTAGACCATTCTGGTGGAAAGAGAACCAGAAGAAGATCACGACAGCATAAACGGCGAAGAGGGCGAGCAGACGTTGCTTGATCTCAGATGCCGACTCACGGATCTCCTCTGCACTTATCTTGCTACCAGCTTGTGTTGCCTTGGCCTGTGGGTCAGGTAGAGTCTTCTTGTTCAGAACGAAGATCACCAAAGAGATAAGCATAGCCACGATAGCGACAGAGAAGGCGTAGTGGAAGCCCGTATTGAACGCCTCGAGGTATGTGCTAGCGAAAGTCGTCATATCTGGCGTTACTCCATTGGATGCTTCGGTAGCCAGCTTGGTATAGTTGCCATTGAAGACGTCATTGCTCATTGTACCATTGATGTACTGCCAGCAGAGGCCTGGTAGGTCGGAGTTGTACAAGAAGCCCTGAGTCTTAACGAACCAGTCACGCACGTATGTGGCTGCAATAGGCGCGAAGACACCCCCTATATTGATAAACATATAGAAGATTTGGAACCCCTTATCGCGATACTGAGAGTAGCGAGGGTCGTCATACATCTGGCCAACTAGTGCCTGAAGGTTGCCCTTGAAGAGACCATTACCGAAAGCAATGATAAATAGACAACCTAGAGCAATGTACTTCGTGCTCACGATTGCAGGTACAGCAAGCAGAGCATAGCCTAGTGTCATCACGATGAGACCCGCGATAATGGTACCCTTATAGTTCTTTAGGCGGTCAGCGATAAGGCCTCCGACAAGAGCTAGGATGTAGATAGCACCATAGAAGATGGAGTAGATACCACCCGCACCTTCCTCATCGAGGCCAAACTTGGAGGAGAGGAAGAGGGTCAGAATCGCCATCATGACGTAGAAGCCAAAGCGTTCGCCCATGTTGGCGAGAGCCGCTGGCACTAGTCCCTTTGGATGATTTTTGAACATTGTAGTTAGTATTTAGTAGTTAGTAATTATTCTGCCATATCGTGGAGTGTCTCTGTGGATGGGCTGTGGCCTTCTATTCGCTCGTTACACGGAGCAGGGCACCAGTATTGAGGTCAAAGTAAACGGCCGTCGTAGCGCCCTCCTTGATGTTGAGCATGCGCTTGGCGAGCGTCTGTGTCGTGCCCACCTGTGTGATCGGTAGGCGTGCCTTGGCTAGCTCTCTATCTCCTAGGTTGATGCGCACATCGGCCGTGCCAGGCATATTGTACACGATACCCTCGGGCTTGGCATCGCGTCGGCGCTGCTCCTTCTCATCGAGGGCAGGGGCACGCTCTACGATGTGGCTACTGAGGTAGACAGCATCGCCCGATAGATCGTCGGCCTCCACTACTCCCCACTCGGTGGAGAAGCGAAAGAGGATACGCCCATCCACATCCTCTGTCTCGGGTACTACGCGCCAGCGGTGTATGCGTGCCGTCTGTGTCGTGTCGCCTAGGAAGAGGCGGAGGGTGCGCTGCTCCTCACGGCGCAGATGCTCGAGGGCTAGGCGCATGGCATCGCCATCCTTGGGCATATTCTCTGCATCGCCCGTTACTACTCCCATGGCGTGTTCGCGCAGGTCGTATATGTAGGTGGCGGCTATCTCGGCACGTTTGGCCTCGGTCGTGGCTAGGCTGTACTCGCGAGGCAGGGCAGGCATAGCCCTATCGGGCACCACAGGGCTAGGTATGGTGAGTGCTGGAGCCTCGGGCGCGGGGTCTGCATCGCCGTTGATGCTATAGATGAGGTTGCCTGGAGCTAGGCGTACGAAGGGAGCCACGGTCTTGCGGTCGAAGGCCACGAGGTACTGCTTCTCGCTATCGGGTACACCCACCACACGCAGGGCAACGCCCGCTAGGTGGTAGCGTTTACCCTCCTGCTGTAGGGGCATAGTGCCTAGGTACTTGCTGGCCCATGGGTGTAGCACTCCTGGGGTAGTAGTCGTCTCTACGACTAGAGCGGAGACTTCTATCTCTGTCTTGGGGAGGGTGTAGACGACACCGTAGCCATTCTCGGCTGTGGCGTTGTAGCGCTGCACCTCGGTCTGTGCAAGGGCTACTACTGGCGTGGCCAAGGCTAGGGAGCAGAGTATCGCTCTACACTGGGTATATATCAAGCTCATCTAGGGCGATATTATATCTTACCAATTTTACACGTAGGCAAAGCTACAAAAAAGATTGGGTTATCACAAATCATCATAGCCTTTATCTCCGCTTGCAATGCGGATTATCACAAGCTCTCCAGTCAGAGGTCTACCTACGAGGTCCCCCCCCACATCAGCTCACCTAGCTACTCCCTCGCCCTCCCCTCGAAGAGATCAGCGAGATACATCCTCCTTAGCGTATCGCCTACACCCCAATCTAACATTGACGAAAGTCGATATTGAATATCGACCGAGGCGAACATTCAATATCGACCGAGGCGAAGATTGAATATCGATGGGAGAGCCCAATAGGGCAGGGCTGTCGGATCTAGGAGGTAGATAGCGGTACGTGGATAATGAGTATCTTTGTAGCTCATAGGTTAATTATACGAATTATGGTCATCAAGACGGCAGAGTTTGTTATCAGCAATACGGACGTGCGCAAGTGCCCTCAGTCCGCCTTGCCCGAGTATGCCTTCATAGGGCGAAGCAACGTGGGCAAGTCGAGCCTGATCAATATGCTTACGGCACGCAAAGGGCTTGCCATGACCTCACAGAAGCCTGGCAAGACGCAGCTTATCAATCACTTCCTTATCAATCAGGAATGGCATCTTGTGGACTTGCCAGGCTATGGCTTCGCCCGTGTAGGGCAGGCAAGCCGCGAACGCCTCAAGCGCATCATCGAGGACTATATCCTAGAGCGCGAACAGCTCACTTGCCTCTTCATCTTGCTCGACTGTAGGCACGAGCCACAGCGCATCGACCTCGAATTCATCAACTGGGCTGGTGAGCATGGTGTGCCCTTCGCTCTAGTCTTCACCAAGGCCGACAAGATCAGCAAAGGACGCCTAGCGAGCAACATCGAGGTCTACAAACAGCGCCTGCTAGAGAGCTGGGAGGAGCTCCCCCCCATCTTCACTACCAGTAGCGAAGAGCGCCTCGGCCGCGATGAGCTCCTCGCCTACATCGCCTCTATCAATGAGACAATGAACAACTAAAGCGTGGACTATCGGTATGGAACCTTTGGGGATGGCAGATTACTGGGACGAGCGCATACCTCTCGAGCAGATGACAGAGGGGCGCGAGAGTGCGGTGATGGAGTTTAAGAAAGCTAGGAGTGGGTTCCCAAAATCCTTTTGGGAGACTTACTCTGCGTTTGCTAATAGTCAAGGAGGGGCAATCGTTCTAGGCGTCTCGGAGAGCAATGTAGCCTCTGACTCGCAGGAGGATGACACCTATATTGAGTATGAGCATCTCTCCAGAGAGACCATAGATAAGTATATACGTGACTTCTGGAATAGCGTTAATGACCTACAGACGATAAGCGTTAATCTGCTATCGGAGGGGGATGTCGTACCCGACTATGAGAGAGGGATCGTGATGTTTTACGTCCCAAGGGCTCAGATCTCCCAGCGTCCAGTCTTCAAGGGGCGAGATCCATACCGAGGCACCTATAAACGCTGTGGCGAGGGCGACTATCACTGTAGGCCCGATGAGGTCGCCCGTATGATGAATGACGCTCAGCTAAGCTCTCCATTCGATTTCGATCGGGAAGTTCTCCTCAGGCGGACTATTGAGCACGACCTAGATACTGCCTCTTTGGCACGCTACAGGCGTCTGTTTGAGCAGAGTCGACCCGACCATCCTTGGCGCAGTAGCTCCGACGAAGAGCTTCTTGTCAAGCTAGGTGCTGCTCGCCCCACTGATGGAGGTGCGATCCGCCTGACTCGCGCTGGACTACTGATGCTAGGCCGATACGAAAGCATATCGGAGGAGTTTCCTCATTTCTTTCTTGACTATCGAGAGAACGATGGGACGGGGGAGCGCTGGAGTGATCGGATACATTTCGATGTCGGGTGCTCCAACCTGTTGGACTTCTGGATCCAAGTGCGAGCCAGACTAGTGAGGCTAATCCCTCGTCCATTCGCCCTCAAAGAGGGTATCCGCCAGGAGCAGACCTCCGAACACGAAGCTCTGCGAGAGGCGCTCGCTAATGCACTCATCCATGCCGACTATCGCGAGCAGTCGCCTATATGTATCTTGGCTGATAGGTCTCGTATCTCGTTTACCAACCCAGGAGAGATGCTTATCTCTATCAAACAATACTATGAGGGAGGGATTACTCTGTGTCGCAACCAAAACTTGCAGAAGTTATTTATGATGGCAGGTCTGGCCGAGAAGGCTGGTAGCGGAGCGGACAAGATCGTGCGTGGCTGGCGCTCTACTCCTCCCACGCTGATGGTAGAGACTAAACCTCCTCGTGTAGTCTTGACTTTCTTGTCCGGGCAAATACTGCCCGAAGAAACCAAAAGAGAATTGGTGCGACGCCTAGGGGAGAGCGTAAAAGTCCTCACTCCAGAGGAAATCATGCTTCTATCCTCAGGTCTTTCCTCCAGCTTTCGCCATAGCGAGGCTAGTGGATGGCTCGCGATGCACCCTGCCGATATATCCAAGATATTAAAGTCACTCAAAGAGAGAGGATTATTGACTACGACAGGGCATGGGCGAGGCATGTCGTATATGGTACCTTACGCCCCTGCACAAGAAAGTGTACAAGAAAGTGTACAAGAAAGTGTACAAGAAAGTGTACAAGAAACTAGGCAAAGCGTGGAGCAGACATTGATAGTTTTTTGTCGTACCCCTCGCTCTATGCAGGAGATCCTAAAGCATCTAGGGCTAAACCAAAGAGGGAATGCAAGCACTCGGTACATCAAGCCTCTGATCGAGAGAGGTATCTTGGGTCTGCTATTCCCTGATAAGCCAAAGCATCGAGGACAGAGGTACTACACACTAAAGGAATACAATAACTAAACATAGATCAGTCAAAGAAATGAAAGGGACAATCCTAGTAACAGGTGGGACGGGCTACATCGGCTCGCACACGACGGTAGAGCTCATCAATGCAGGCTATAGCGTGGTGTCGATGGACAACCTCTCCAACTCCAACGTCGAGGTGCTCGATGGTATCGAGGCGATCACGGGCGTACGCCCCAAGTTCTACGAAGCCGACTGCAATGACGAGGCTGCCGTAGAGCGTATCTTTGCCGACAACCCTGGCATCGGAGGCGTTATCCACTTCGCAGCCTCCAAGGCCGTAGGCGAGTCGGTACAGCAACCTCTCAAGTACTACCGCAACAATCTGCTCTCGCTCATCGTCATGCTCGAGGCCATGGAGCGTCATGGCGTGCGAGGCATTGTGTTCTCATCGTCGTGCACGGTGTATGGTCAGCCCGAGGTGCTCCCCGTGACCGAAGACGCACCCGTGCAGGTGGCTCTATCGCCCTATGGCAATACCAAGCAGATCAACGAAGAGATACTGCGCGATGCTATCTATGCTGGTGCCCCCTACAAGGCTATCCTCCTGCGCTACTTCAACCCTATCGGTGCACATCCCTCGGCCCTCATCGGGGAGCTACCCCTCGGTGTGCCACAGAACCTCATCCCCTTCCTTACACAGACGGCCGCAGGCATCCGCCCCGAGCTGAGCGTCTTCGGCAATGACTACAACACGCCCGACGGCTCGTGCATCCGCGACTACATCAACGTCGTAGACCTAGCCCGTGCCCACGTGATCGCTATCGAACGCATCCTAGACGAGGGCAAGGGTAGCGACCGCCTCGAGACTTTCAACGTAGGTACCGGCCGAGGCGTGAGCGTGCTAGAGCTGATCCGTACCTTCGAGGAGGTAACGGGCGTGAAGGTGCCGCACAAGATCGTGGGGCGCCGTGAGGGCGACATCGAGCAGGTATGGGCCAACCCTCGCCATGCCAACGAGGTACTAGGCTGGGAAGCCAAGGAGACCCTCGCCGACACGCTACGTAGTGCTTGGGCTTGGCAGGTACGCCTCGGAGCAAAGAGAGACTAGCCTCCCCCCGATCCCCCAAGCCACACCAATGCCTACGCCTCGGCATCAGAGTCTATCGAGCTCTGGTGCCGAGGCGTAGGCGTCTCTAGGGCATCATGCTATACAGTGAGCCCCCTAGGTCGGCTTGCCGACCTAGGGGGCGAGGAACGCGCTGAGCGCAGAGCCTCTATGCCTGCGCAGAGCCCTTGCGGATCATATTGATCCCGTGGTATATGAAGTACAGACCACCAAGGCCTATTAGCCCTGATACTCCCCATACACCAGTGAGCTCGTAGACGAACCACAGGATGCGAGGCATGCTACGCTCGCCTCCCGTTGTTTCGAGGGCTACGATGTCGAAGTAGATATAGACAGCACCAGCGAGGACTGCTAACCCGATCAAAATGGAGAGGATGCCCTGCATCTTGGCTTTGCTGCCAGTGGCAGACTGTTCGGTAGGATTGCTCATACAGTTTAATATCGATTTGTTATTGAACGGGCACAAAGATATATATTTTGATCCATTTTACTTATATTGACAAGGCAAAATTATAGCCTTGCACATGCCCATATACCAAGGACACCCTCAGCTCACACCGAACAAGACAACCTCGCAAGGTGATCTGAAGCCGAGCTTCGCCCCAGGTTGGTGATTGAGATTTCTTCCTATACCAACGGGTTTGCCTCTACCTAGCCCTGCGCCTTCTTGGTGCTGGGGATGCAGAGTGCTTGTGCTAGCGGGCGATAATGGCTATATTTGTGAGGTAAAGAGAACAAGTCGTACCCCATAAATATCGCTCTCCTATGAGTACTATCGTATCGCCCTCCCTGCTCTCGGCCAACTTCCTGAGCCTCGAGGACGACATCCAGATGATCAACCGCAGTAGTGCCCAGTGGCTACACATAGACATCATGGATGGTGTCTTCGTGCCCAACCTCTCCTTCGGCTTCCCCGTGCTAGAGGCTATCGCCCCTATCCTGACCAAGAAGCTAGACGTGCACCTGATGATCGTCGAGCCGATGAAGTTCGTCTCCCAGCTAGCAGGCCTAGGCGTAGACACGATGAACGTCCACTACGAAGCCGTTACACACCTGCATCGCGCTATCTATGCGATCAAGGATGCTGGTATGCGTGCGGCCGTTACGCTCAACCCTCACACCCCCGTAGAGCTCCTGACCGATGTGATCACCGACCTCGATATGGTACTGCTGATGAGCGTCAACCCAGGCTATGGCGGGCAGCGGTTCATCCCCCGTATCCTCGACAAGACGCGCCGCCTGCGCCGTATGATTGACGAGGCTGGTGCCAAGACGCTCATCGAGATAGACGGTGGGGTCAATGCGACCACTGGAGCACAGCTCGTAGAGGCTGGTGCCGATGTGCTGGTGGCAGGTAGCTACGTCTTCGGGCACAGCGATCCGCTGGCAGCCATCGAGGGGCTCCGACAGCTAAGCCGCTAGCGTATGAGGGCCTCAGGGGCGTATCGCTACTGGCGTGGCATGGTGCGCGCTTGGCATCGTGCCCCTGCACTACAGCTCCTGCTTCCTACGGCTATAGGCATTCATCTAAGCTACTATATGGGCCACAGCCGAGCCGCCTTCGGGCTACTCGGCTGTGGCCTCGCTATGCTTGCAGGTAGCCTCGTGCGGGGGCGTCGGCTAGCCCTATGGCACTCGCAGGTGGCAGTAGCTGGTGGGGTGTGGCTCGTGGTCATGGCTATAGCTATGCTTCGGGTAGAGCTATCGCCTCCCTCTCCTCATCTACGGCACACCACTCAGAGAGCCGACGACCCTCGCATCGAGGCTACGGAGCGTCTCGAGGCCCATGGCATAGAGCCCGAGGTACGTAGGCTCATAGGTGCTATAGCCCTAGGATATACCGCACGCGATAGTGAGACGCAGGCCATGCGCCAGAGCTTTGCCCATAGTGGGGCTGCCCATATTCTCGCTGTCAGTGGCTATCACCTCGCCCTCGTCGTGGGGCTCTGTGCTCTAGTGCTGGGGCGAGTGCGTCGTCTACGTCATGGGCATGCACTCTACAGCCTAGGGCTGGTGGTGCTAGCGTGGAGCTATACGGCCCTGACGGGCTGGAGTGTCCCCACGGCACGAGCCGCCCTCATGCTGACGCTCTATCTCGGGAGCAGGCTCCTCGGTCGCCCTAGTGTCGTGCCCAATGTACTCGCCTGCTCGGCTCTGCTACAGCTCCTCTATGCGCCTTCGCTGCTCTACAGCCGTGGCATGTGGCTGAGCTATATGGCCGTGCTGTCTATCTACCTCTATGGCGGACGTCTCTACCGATCTATCGGCATCGTGCATCAGCCTTGGCTGGCCTGGGTATGGGGTATCCTGAGCACCACGCTCGCTGTACAGGTCTTGCTACTACCGCTGTGTATGTATCTCTTCGGCTACGTCAGCTGGAGCTTCGTCTTCACAGCTCTGCCTATGGCTATACTCTCGGCACTACTCATACCGCTAGCACTACTTGCCTATGCTCTCGACTACTGCGGTCTGTGGCTACCGCTAGCTGCCGACCTGATCAATGCCCTCGGGCAGGGCATGCTAGCGACGGCTCGCTATGGAGCCAGCCTCGACCCACTCATTCACAGCACCTCGCTACCTCTCTCGGGGCTCGTCGTAGCATGGCTCATCGCTCTCGTCCCAACGCTCCGCACCTCTACCCCTCCTCTGCTCACCGATGGACGCGCCTAGCCCCCCCGCGGATAGGAGAGGGTACGTCTCGAGGGGAGCAGAGCTAGGGCTATTGCCTAGGGGGAGATGTAGCGATGGGCAAAGGCCGCGACACGAGCCGTGTACTCGGCAGGTGCATCGCGGTAGCTAGTCGCATGGACGGTGGCGGGGGTTATCCACAGCTCCTTGTCGCCAGACTTGGCTTCGTAGAGGGAGTGCACCATATAGTCGGGGACATAGTCGTCTCGCTGGCCGTGGATGAAGAGTATAGGCAGGCGAGAGCGACGCACCTGAGCGAGTGCCGAGGCCTCGCCAAAGCTCCAGCCGTAGCGTACCGCACAGACCGCACTAGCGATATGGATGAGGGGGAAGGCCGGCAGGCCATGATCGGCCTTGAGCCGATAGGCAAACTCATCCCACACCGACGTGTAGCCACAGTCCTCCACCACACAGCGCACATAGGCTGGGAGGTCGTCGCCCGAGAGCATCATCACCGTAGCAGCCCCCATAGAGATACCATGCAGCACCATCTGTGTGTCGCCCCCGAAGCGGTTGTTGGCCACATCGATCCACCGACGTACATCGTGCCTATCGAACCAGCCCATATTGTAGTGGTTGCCCTCGCTCAGCCCCGAGTTGCGCAGGTCGGGGAGCAGGATATTGTATCCGAGGTCGTGGTGAAACATTCGCCCTATCATCAGCATCCTAATGGCATTGTCGGTATAGCCATGTACGATGACGGCCGTAGCGCGTGTGGGGCGGTGTGCCTCGACATAGAGGGCGTGCAGGCGCACCCCATCGCTAGCCACGATAGTAGTATCGCGCAGAGCATCGGCATGGCGTAGGCTATCGACCCATGCCTCTAGACCAGGGTAGGTGGCGAACATATAGCGATAGGATGCCTCGAGGTCGCGTGCCTTACTGCCAGAGGGCTTGAGAGCTAGATCGAGCATAACGCCGCCGACGAGTATCAGTAGGGCAAGTCCTAGGAGCAGTCCATAGCCTAGTCGGGTGATTAGTCTTCGTCTTGTCATCGTCGTATTCGTTTGATCTCATTAGGGAGCCACAGACGCCCATGCTCTGCCTCTAGACTAGAGCCTCGAGCCTCGGAGCGTAGCTGCCATCGAGGCAATAGCTCCTGTAGGGCCTGTGTACTCACAAAGATAGTCCATACATGCCTTGTCGCCAAACGCTCACTCTCCTTCTCAAGGGGAGGGGAGAGGGTAGGCGTTTGCCCTAGGGTGTTCGGCCCGTTCACCCTAGGGCGGACAAAATGCTCCTCTAGGGCGAACGGGCCGAACACCCTAGGGCGGACGAGCCGCGTCGTGCACAGCCAAGAGGCGAAGGCTTGCCCTCTAGGGCGCGAATGACTACTTTTGTACCCAATGAGAGATCGTAGCAAGTACCTTACGCTCCTAGGGCTGTATGTGGCGCAGTCGGTGCCTATGGCATTCTTCACGACTGTGCTACCTATCATCATGAGGCAAGAGGCCTATTCGCTCACCAGCATAGGCCTCCTACAGCTAATCCGCCTACCATGGGTGCTCAAGGTGCTGTGGGCTCCTATAGTAGACCACCACACACGCTCGATGGGTAGCCTACGCCGTTGGATCGTATGCTCCGAGCTCACCTACGCCCTCGTCTTGCTCTGCATCGGTATGCTTCGTCTACCGACCGACTTCGCCCTCGTCCTACTCTGCATCATCGCCAGCCTCATCGCCTCTGCCACACAAGACATCGCTGTAGACCGCTACGCCATCGTCAGCCTAGAGCCTCACGAACGGAGCCTCGGCAACAGCATGCAGACGGGCGGCGGCTTCATCGGTAGCCTCGTGGGCACAGGCCTGCTCATCGTAGCCTACGGCAGATACGGCTGGAGCTGGGTACTCATAGCCCTGAGCCTACTCGTGGCAGGAGCTATCGTGCCTCTACTCCTAGGCAGAGGGCGGGCGTGCTCGACACCACTGAGGCCCTACACCGATAGGGTACATCTAGGCGACCTCATCGGCTTCGTGCGCGAGGTACGCCCTAGAGGACACCTCCTGCTAGTGCCCCTATATCTGGCTGGTATCGTAGGTATCACGGCCATGATGAAGCCCTACCTCGTAGACCTCGGCTATAGCGTGGAGGCTATCGCTACGATGCTCGGGGTAGGGGGTGCATCGGTGGCCGTGGTGTCGGCTCTACTGGCAGGCATCGTGATGCGCCACGTGGGGCGGATCAGGTCGTTGGCCAGCTTCCTCCTCCTAGGTGTGGGTGCTGCTATATATATGACTTGGATTGGGGCACATACCCCCTCGCAGCCTATGCTATGGGTCGGTATCGTCCTGGTCTGGGCTGCTCAAGGTATGACCTCGGTGGGGCTCTTCACTCTAGCTATGGATCGGGTACGACAGGGGCGCGAGGGTACCGACTTCACCCTACAGACGGTGGTCTCTCAGCTCGGGAGCCTCGTCGTCGTAGCCCTAGGGGGCTGGTGTGCCGACCGCTGGGGCTATCAAGTGCTCTTCGCTGTCGAGGCTCTGCTCGGTATGCTGGCTCTCGCCACACTGCTAGCCGTGGGTAGGCGACAGGAGGTGTAGAGGGAGCGAGTATTTGGTTATTGGGCTAGGAATGCGTATCTTTGCGGCGGTTTTCGACAAGACTCGAAGCATAGGTAGCCTCCTCGAGGTAGTACCCTCGAGGCACTACTGGGAGACAGGCTACCCCGTGTGATGGGAAATTAGGAAGCTAATTTTGAGTAACACTTTAATTAAAAGACAAGAATGAAGTCATTCAAGCTAAATGGCGCCCTTCGCCCCGAGCTCGGGAAGAAGGCAGCGAAGGCCATTCGTGGAGGTGAGGCTATCCCAGCGGTCCTCTATGGTGGCGACGAGGTCGTTCACTTCACCGTACAGCAGGAAGCTGTGCGCAACCTCGTGTACTCGCCCGAGATCTTCGTGGTAGAGCTCACGATCGAGGGCAAGGAAGTAAAGGCTATCCTCAAGGACCTCCAGTTTCACCCCGTTACGGACGCTATCCTGCACATGGACTTCCTACAGGTAGAGGCTAACAAGCCCGTAGTAGTAGAGGTGCCCGTAGTGCTACAGGGACACGCCGAGGGTGTACGTGCCGGTGGTAAGCTCGCCCTCGAGATGCGTAAGCTCAAGGTAAAGGCCCCCTATACGGATATCCCCGAGAAGCTCTTCATCGACGTTACCAACCTCGGCCTCGGTAAGACGATCCAGGTGGGTGCGCTCCGCTTCGAGGGCCTAGAGATCATGAACGCCAAGAATGCTGTAGTATGTGCCGTTAAGCTCACGCGTGCGGCCCGTGGTCTACTCGCCAAGGGCGGTAAGTAGTCTATACGACCAGACGAATAGCACAGGGGGCTTATCGGGCGCAGGCCTAGGTAAGCCCCCTGTCTATTGTCGAGCCGAGCACACCGACTATCATTGGTATGAAGTATCTCATCGTAGGCCTAGGCAATATAGGCCCCGAATATGCGGCTACACGCCACAATGTCGGCTTCATGATCGTGGACCGACTAGCACAGGAGCTAGGCATTAGCTTCGAGACCAAGCGTTACGGCTCCGTAGCCAAGGGGCGCGTCAAGAATGCCGAGCTCATCCTACTCAAGCCCTCCACCTACATGAACCTCAGTGGTGAGGCCGTGCGCTACTGGATGGGTGCAGAGAGTATCCCCATGGAGCGTATCCTCGTCTTGGTAGACGACATAGCCATCCCCTTCGGGGCACTACGCCTCAAGCCCAAGGGAAGCGATGCGGGGCACAATGGGCTCAAGAACATCGCCCTGCTACTCAAGGGCGAGGGGTATGCTCGCCTGCGCTTCGGGCTGGGCAACGACTATCCGCAGGGGCGACAGGTGGAGTTCGTCCTCGGAGCTTTCTCTGCCGAAGAGCAGACACAGCTCCCTGCCCTGCTCGACCGTAGCTGTGAGATCATCAAGAGCTTTGCCCTTCAGGGACTACAGCGCACGATGAACCAGTACAACTAGCACCCATCCCTCCCCCCCTCTCCGAGGAGGCAAGAATAGGGCAAATAGTAAAAAAGTGTATTATTCCCGTTTATTTACTATCTTTGCATAGGTACCGCCGTGGGGGCGGTACGGACAAGATAGTTTATAACGTACTAATCAAGACAACAGACGAAACAATGAAGAAAATCGTATTGAGCCTACTAGCAGCCGTTTGCTGCAGTACGGCAGGTCTAGCACAGAGCGGTCTACGTCCACGCATCGAGGTGGGTCTCAACGCCGCCAACGTCAGAGTATCGGATGCCGAAAACCTCGGCAACTATCAAACGAGGCTCGGCCTACGTGCAGCTTTCGCTCTAGAGGCGAAGCTCTTCTCGGGGGTATATATAGCCCCTGGACTAGCATATCGCCAGAACTATACTAAGGTGTCACCTACCTCGTCGGGTGGCTTCTCGGGCTACTTCAAGACGCAGAGCCTCAACCTACCACTCAACCTCGGCCTTAGGGTGAAGCCTGGCGGCATCGTAGGCATCTCGATAGAGGCTGGCCCCTACCTCACCTACGCCCTTAGGAGCTCCATCACTGGTAGCGATGGCGTGAGTGCCCTCGTAGATGCCAACAAGTACATCGACTTCAACCGCTTTGGCTACGGCCTCGGGGCGAGTGCTGCGGCAGAGTTTAGCAAGTTCTACATCCGCCTCGGTGTCGAGAGCGATCTCTATAGTCGCTGGCACAATACCGACCAGCGCAAGACGGAGTTTCGTGCACGCGATTACAATGCTTACCTAGCTGTAGGTCTACTCTTCTAGGCAAGATATCCATAGAACGAGAGTGCCATAGCGTAGGTGTTCGCCTCGCTATGGCACTCTGCTCATGGTACTGGTATGTGGATCGTAATAGCAACCGCTACGCTGCTAGCTCTAGCCCTAGGGCTGTGGTGCATGCAGAGGCGAGGGTGTCGGAGAGAAGATAGGCCTCGAGGCCAAGACAAGCTTCAGAGCGAAGCCTTTCGCCCACGGCTCGAGGTGGATGTCGATAGCTCTGCTCTGACACGGCTTAGCCCCTCGGGCGCGCAGGAGGCGTATTGGCTAGTACTTGATACTGAGACCTTCGATGCCATAGATACCGAGCAGGGTGCTCAGGGAGCAGTGTCGCCCATCGTAGCCCTATCGTGGCAGCTCCTAGATCGGCACTATGGGCTCATCGAGGAGCATAGCTACATCGTGCGACGCTCGGGCACCATGACCGACGATGCCGTAGATATACATGGTATCAGCAATGCTATGCTCGAGCAGGGAGAGACGCCACAGAGCGTATATAGCCACTTCGCCACTGCGGTAGAGCGTGCTGCGGTACTCGTGGCGCACAACCTCGACTTTCATCTCCAGTCCCTCGCCACAGACCTCGACGAAGCCCATGCCCTACGCCAGAGGCTATACGCCCTGCCTAGGCTGTGCACGATGCACATGGGGCGCGACCTCGGCTTCAAAGTAGGGGTACAGGGGCACCTGCTCTACCCTCGCCTCGATGAGCTCTTCGGCTTCCTCTACTTCCAGCGACCCACCATCAAGCTAAGCTATAGTAGCAAGACGCTGCGTGATGTACGCCTCGTGTCGGCCTGTCTTCGGGCGCTAGGTTAGCGCATCTTGAGGAGTCCCTGTATCTCGCTGAGCTTGTTGAGAGCCTCGAGAGGCGTGAGGTGGTTGATGTCTACCTTGAGTAGCTTGTCTCGTATCTGAGAGAGAACGGGATCATCGAGCTGGAAGAAGCTCATCTGCACTCCTGTCAGTGACTTTGCATCACGTGGCTTGGCGACGTGCTTGGCCCCGACAGTCTCGGCGACCTCGCTGGCGATCTCGCTCGTGGCATCGGCCTCGAGCTGATACAGGATGTCTGAGGCCCGATCGACGATACGCTGAGGCATCCCGCCTAGGCGTGCCACTTGTATCCCGAAGCTGTGCTCACTCCCTCCAGGGACGAGCTTGCGCAGGAAGAGCATCTTGCCGTCGATCTCTCGGGCCGACACATTGTAGTTGTGCACCCGCTCGAGGCGTTGCTCTAGGTCGTTGAGCTCGTGGTAGTGGGTGGCAAAGAGCGTCTTGGGACGCCCCACAGGGTTGTCGTGCAGATACTCGACAATGCTCCAGGCTATAGATATACCATCGTAGGTACTGGTGCCACGCCCCAGCTCGTCAAATAGGATGAGGCTATGGGGCGTCAGGTTGTTGAGGATACTAGCAGCCTCCTGCATCTCTACCATGAAGGTTGACTCGCCTCGCGAGATATTGTCGGATGCCCCCACGCGAGTGAATATACTATCTACCACACCTATGGTAGCGGCATCGGCAGGCACGTAGCTCCCTATCTGTGCTAGTAGGGTGATGAGAGCCGTCTGGCGCAGAAGTGCACTCTTACCGCTCATATTGGGGCCTGTGATAATCATGATCTGCTTGTGCTCGGGATCGAGCTCTACATCATTGGGCACGTAAAACTGCCCCAGCGGTAGCATACGCTCTATGACGGGATGCCTGCCAGCCTTGATGCTCAGCGTATCGCCCTCCACGACCCTAGGGCAGCAGTAGCCGTAGCGCTGGGCGACCTCGGCAAAGGCTGTGAGACAGTCGAGGCGAGCTACCGTACGGCTATTGATCTGTATGGCCTGTATATGCCTACCGAGTACCTCGATGAGCTCGGCGAAGATGCGCGCCTCGATGATGGCGATACGCTCCTCCGCGCCCAGGATCTTTTCTTCATACTCCTTGAGCTCGGCTGTGATATACCGCTCGGCATTGACGAGGGTCTGCTTGCGGATCCACTCCTCGGGGACGCGATCTTTGTGGGTGTTGCGCACCTCGATGTAGTAGCCAAAGACGTTGTTGAAGGCGATCTTGAGGCTCGGGATGCCCGTGCGCTCACTCTCTGTCTGCTGGATGGTCTGGAGGTAGTCCTTGCCCGAGCCCGATAGGCTACGTAGCTCGTCGAGCTCCGCATCTACGCCTCGTGCTACCACGGTGCCACGCCCTAGGGCGAGGGGGGCATCGGGGACGATCGTCTGCCCTATAGTGCCACAGAGCTCTGTGCAGTCTACGAGGCCATCGGCAAGGCGCGCTAGGGCACTACGCCCCGAGGCTCGCAGGAGCTGGGCGATCTCGCCAAGGCTCTCGAGCGAGTGCATGAGCTGATTGACCTCTCGAGGTCCGATACGCCCTACGGCTGCCTTGGCTGCAAGGCGCTCGAGGTCGCCAACGAGAGCCAGCCTGTCGATGAGCTCACCACGCAGAGAGCCATCGGCATACAGCTCTGTAGTGATCTGCTGACGCTCCTCTATAGAGGCGAGGTCGAGTAGCGGGAAGGTGAGCCAGCACCGTAGCATACGCCCACCCATAGGGGTGTGCGTATGGTCTATGATGTCGAGCAGGCTCTTGCCCTCGCTCGCATTGAGCGGGTAGAGGATCTCGAGGCTACGCAGTGTGAAGGCATCGAGGCGCATATAGCCCGAGCGGTCGATACACCGGAGCGAAGTGATATGCCCTAGCTTGGTGTGGCTCGTGAGCTCCATATACCCTAGGATAGCCCCTGCAGCGGAGATAGCCAGTGTGAGGTGCTCGACGCCAAAGCCCTTGAGGCTCTGCACGCCAAAGTGGGCGATTAGACGCTCCCGATTGCCCTCGAGGGCAAAGCTCCAGTCGTCGAGGTCGTAGACGAAGCCTCGATAGCCCACACGGCGCTCTACCTCGTGGCGTTGCTTACGCTCCACGAGGAGCTCCTTGGGCTGGTAGCTCTCGAGTAGCTTCTCGAGGTGGTCGAGCCCCCCCTCGCTACAGACGAACTCGCCCGTAGAGAGGTCTAGGAAGGCTACCCCCCCTCGGTCTTCGCGCGCTAGGTAGAGGGCCGCCACGTAGTTGTTCTCCTTGGTGCGTAAGACGCTGTCGCCCATCACCACCCCTGGGGTAACGATCTCGGTGATACCGCGCTTGACGAGCTTCTTCGTCAGCTTGGGGTCCTCAAGCTGATCGCATATGGCCACGCGCCTACCAGCGCGTACCAGCTTGGGCAGGTAGGTGTCGAGAGCGTGATGGGGAAAGCCTGCTAGCTCCACGTACTGAGCGGCACCATTGCCTCGCCGTGTGAGCGTGATACCGAGTATCTCGGCCGTGGCTATGGCGTCCTCAGCGAAGGTCTCGTAGAAGTCTCCGAGCCTGAAGAGGAGTATCGCATCGGGGTGTTGCTCCTTGATGCGGTAGTACTGCTGCATCAGAGGCGTCTCTGTCGCTCCTTTCTTGGCCATATCTGTATCTTGCGTCGGGCTAGGGATGGATGCTGGCAGTGAGGCTACTCCTCGGTGGCAGGAGGCAGTAGGTGGACGAAGTACTCGCCACGAGTGAGGACACCATTCTGCACGGCCAGTACCTCCACCTCGCCATGAGCCGCTACGGTGCCATCGGGGAAGAGAATATCCTGCTCGAAGATGAGCTTGGGCACCTTGACGTAGCACCTGAGTGCTGAGCGGAAGTGGTCGCCACTGCGTAGAGCTTTGCGGTAGGTGATCGTTACCTTGTGTACGAAGACGTCAAGCCCCTTGTCGTGCATATCGCCAAAGTTGGCCCCGAGGCTCTCCCAGTACTCATGTCGAGCATGCTCCATGTACCGCTGGTAGTTGGCATTATTGACCACACCCTGCAGATCACACTCGTAGTCGCGCACCTTCATGTCTAGGCTAAACATATACTCCTTCTCTTTCATCACTTGCAATAATATAAAGTTAGTTACCAATGGCAAAGGTACAAAAAAACCTCCACACACCCCGGCCACTACGGACGAGGCTAGCAGAGAGTAGACTAGTGGTGCCACTAGGTGGCCTGCTAGAGCTCTAAGGCGAGGGCGAGGGGGGAGGGTAGCTGGTAGCCTCTACTCATTGCCTATCCTAGCTAGAGCTATCGGCATAGGTGCCGATCGGGAGCCCTAGGGTGAACGCTTCGTTCGCCCTAGGGCAAACATTTGTCTGCCCTAGGGTGTCCGTGCCGTTCACCCTAGGCCGAGTAGAGCCTCTGCTCTAGGGGCGGGTGGGGAGGTGTCCTAGAGGTTTCTTGTATATCTGTGCCACATTTCACATTTTGTGGATAGCGTGATGGGGTAAGGCACTATTTTGTGTATATTTGTGGGGTGTATGCCTCGCGACATGTATATCTAAGCCTAATGATATTGTAACGTAACATAACTAAAATGATGACACGACGATTATTGCTCGCAGCGCTCATCGCCACTGGCTCTATGATGAGCCTCGTGGCGCAGGAAACCCCCAAGTGGGTACGCCACACAGCGCTATCACCCGACGGCAAGCTCATCGCTTTCACCTACAAGGGCGACCTCTACACCGTACCCGTAGAGGGCGGTAGAGCTACCCAGATCACTTCGCACCCAGCCTACGACACCGCTCCTGTGTGGAGCCCCGATGGGCAGACCCTCGCCTTCGCCTCCGACAGGGAGGGAATGCTCGACGTCTACACGACTTCGCGCGAGGGCGGTGTAGCCACCCGACTTACGTTCAATCTAGCACCCGAGCTGCCTGTAGCCTTCGAGAGCAACGACCGCCTTATCTTCTCGGCAGGTATTCGCCCAGGCAAGGACGTGGGGCTCTTCCCTAGTGGTGGCTTCAAGCAGCTCTACAGCCTCTCGACCCAGGGCGGTAGACCCGAGATGTACAGCCCTCTGCCCATGATGGAGCCTTCGCTACGTGGCCAGCGTATCCTGTACACCGACTACAAGGGCTACGAAGACCCTATGCGCAAGCACCACACCTCATCGGTAACGCGCGACGTATGGCTAGGCGACAAGAAGAGCTATCGCAAGCTAACGACCTTCGCGGGCGAAGATCGCAACCCTCTGTGGGCAGGCGACGAAGAGGCTTTCTACTACACCTCCGAGCGCGATGGCACCCTCAACATCTACAAGCAAGCCCTCTCTGGTGGAGAGCCCACGCAGCTCACGAGCTACAAGCATCACCCCGTGCGCTATGTATCGGCCGACAGCCGTGGCAACCTCGCCTACTCGTGGAATGGAGAGCTCTACTACCTACCCCTAGGTGGTAGCCCTACCAAGGTGCCCATACGTATATTTGCCGACAACGCTCGCCAAGAGGTCATACAGCAGCGCCTCACCAGTGGTGCTACCGACATGGCTATATCGCCAGACGGCAAGGAGGTCGCTATCGTGGTGCGTGGCGATGTGTACGTTACCTCCGTGGAGTACAGCACCACGAGGCGCATCACCAATACGCCTCAGCGGGAGCGCGATGTAGCCTTCTCGCCCGATGGTCGCTCGCTCGTCTATGCCTCCGAGCGCAATGGTAAGTGGGACATCTACATGAGCCAGCTGACGGACAAGGCCGACAAGCAGTTTGCCTACGCCAAGACGATCAAGGAGACTCAGCTTACCGACGATGCCAAGCCCTCGTTTGCGCCCAAGTATAGCCCCGATGGCAAGGAGATCGCCTTCCTGCGCGACCGCACAGCCCTCGTGGTGCTACATCTCGACAAGAAGAGCGAGCGCGTGGTGCTCGACAAGAAGTACAACTACTCGTACGTCGATGGCGACCAGCACTTCGAGTGGAGCCCCGATGGCCAGTGGCTTATCTCCGACTATATCGGTATCGGTGGGTGGAACAACGTGGACGTAGCCATCGTCAAGGCCGATGGCTCTGGCCTAGTGCACAACCTCACCGAGAGTGGCTACAGCGAGGGTAGTGGCAAGTTCGTCCTCGGAGGCAAGGCTGTGGCCTTCGTCTCCGACCGCGCGGGCTATCGTAGCCATGGTAGCTGGGGTGCCGAGCGCGACATCTATCTGATGTTCCTTGATCAGGAGGCCTACGACCGCTTTCGCCTCACCAAGGAAGAGCGTACCGTGATCTTCCCAGAGAAGAAGCCCGAGGAGAGCAAGGCCAAGCCCGACGACAAGAAAAAGACCAAGACCAAGAAAGACGAGACCAAGAAGGCCGCACCCCAGCCCAAGGTGACTCCCCTGACCCTCGACCTCGAGCACCGCGATATGCGCACCATGCGTATGACACGTGCCTCGAGCCGTTTCTCGAGCTTTGTCATGGACCCCAAGGGAGAGAAGCTGTACTATATCGCCTACTTCGATGGCGAGGTCAACCTCTATGAGCAAGACCTTGTGGAGAAATCGACCAAGGTACTCATCCCCAATGTGGGCTTTGGGTCGCTGGCTCTGGCCAACGATGGCAAGACACTCTTCCTAGCTAGCGGATCGGGTCTGCGCAAGATAGAGGGAGGCAAGCCCAAGGCAATCGCCTTCGAGGCCGACTTTGAGTACAAGCAGGCTCAGGAGCGTGCCTATATCCTCGAGCATACGGTCAAGCTGATCGAGGACAAGTTCTACGATGTCAATCTCCATGGCGTGGACTGGAAGATGTACGCCCAGAACTATCGAGAGCTACTGCCCTACATCAACAACGGGTACGACTTTGCCGAGCTCCTCTCAGAGCTCCTTGGCGAGCTCAACGCCTCGCACACCGGCTCGCGCTATATGCCTATGATGCGCCCCCTAGGTAGCCAGACGGCCTCGCTTGGGGTCTTCTACGACGATAGCTATCGTGGCTCTGGTGCCAAGATAGCCGAGGTGATGAAGGGTGGCCCGCTCGACCGCGCCAAGAGCCTCGCTCGCCCAGGGGTGATCGTAGAGAAGATCGATGGAGAGCCTATCGAGGCAGACAAGCCTATCGAGCTGTATCTCAATGGTAAGGTAGGGCGCCGTGCCCTAGTGACGCTCTACGACCCACAGACGGGCAAACGTGCCGATGAGAGCATCCGCCTCATCTCTCAGGGTGCCGAGAGCGGTCTTCTCTACGAGCGGTGGATAGCGCGCCGTGCAGCCATGGTGCGCGACTGGTCGGCTGGCAAGATCGGCTACATCCACATCCAGGGGATGAATAGCCCCTCGTTTCGCCGCACCTTCAAGGAGCTACTAGGTAAGTATCGCCACTGCGATGCGGTGGTGATCGACACGCGCTTCAATGGAGGTGGTTGGCTCCACGAAGACCTCGCCATACTACTGGGCGGTAAGACGTTCTCGCACTTCACTCCTCGTGGGCAGTACATCGGTAGCGACCCCTTCGCTCAGTGGACCAAGCCCTCTATCGTGCTCATGGGCGAGGGCAACTACTCCAATGCCCATGGCTTCCCCTTCGTCTACAAGGCTCTCGGCCTAGGTAAGCTCGTCGGAGCCCCTGTGCCAGGTACCATGACGGCCGTGTGGTGGGAGCAGCAGGTAGACCCCAGCATTGTGATCGGGGTGCCACAGGTAACCGTAACGGATGTCGATGGCAATGTCCTAGAGAACCGCCAGCTCGAGCCTGATATCCTCGTTTACAATAGCCCCGAGCAGTACCTAGCAGACGAGGATGCCCAGCTCAAGGCTGCCGTCGATGAGCTACTGCGTCAGACCAAGGAGGGAGGTAAGAAGAAGTAGGCGCACCCGACCTCGACCAACGATAGCGACCATTGGGCGCGGGGCATAGCCGCCCCCGTGCCCGATGGTCGCATAATCTTGAATTGATGAACTATATGACAGCCCTTAGCCTGCGTTGGCGTCTATTGGTGCCCCTAGTGCTATGCCTCGCCCTCGCCCTGCATCCCCCTAGAGCCTGTGCACAAGGCGATGCTGACCTCATCGTAGTGTGCTACAATGTGGAGAACCTCCTCGACACCATCGATGATCCCTACACCACCGACGAGGAGTTTACTCCCGAGGGGGCGAAGCGCTGGACGAGCCACCGCTACCGGCGCAAGCTAGAGCGTATCGCCACGGTGCTAGGACGCATTGGCGAGGCTCGCTGGCCCGACCTCATAGGGCTCGTAGAGGTAGAGCATGCAGGCGTACTAGAGGATCTGCTGAGGCTGACGCCCCTAGGGCGGCAAGGCTATCGCTACGTGCTGACCACTAGCCCCGATGAGCGAGGTATGGACGTGGCCCTGCTCTACCGATCGGGGCGCATATCGCTCGAGGCAAGCCGTAGCTATAGCATCCCCTGGACTGATGTGCGCAAGCGTAGCCGCGACCTCCTACAGGCACGCCTTAGGCTACCCAATGGGGAGATACTGCACACCTGGGTCGTGCACCTACCCTCACGGCGTGGAGGTGTGTCTGCTACCGAGGGCTATCGGCGAGAGGCCTGTCGCACACTCCGCACGCTCTGCGATAGTGTGGTGAGGCACTCGCCTCACCTCCTCGTCATGGGCGACTTCAATGGCGAACCTCACGAGCCTGCTACACGCCTCGACCTCGGGGCTAGCCTCGAGGCCGTGTACACGCCTAGTAGCGAGCTACGCCTGCACAACCTCTGCTCTCGTGGCGTGCTACGCCAGCACGATGCCACTAGCCAATATGGTACGTATTGCTTCAGGGGAGTGTGGTCTCAGCTCGATCAGATCATTGTGTCGGGTAGCATGCTCTCGCCCGAGAGCCGTGTGCGCTATCAGGCTGGTTCGGTGGCGGTCTACGCCCCGCCCTACCTCCGCAGAGGGGCTGTGTATGCAGGCCAGCGTGCGCCATGGCGCACCTATGCAGGCCACCATTATGTCGGTGGATATAGCGACCACTTCCCCGTAGTCGTGCGCCTTAGCCTCGTGGGGCATCGAGGCACTGACACACTCGCTCGATGAGGCGCATACCCCAGTAGGTGGATAGAGCCGAGCGTACTGCTAGATAGAGCACGAAGGCTAGCCACAGTGCATGCTCGTGCAGACGATCGCCCAGACCCCAATAGACGGCAAAGAAAGTAGCCCAAGCCAAGAAGACCGCCTGCATCATGGGCTTGCTGTTGGTAGCCCCTACGAAGATACCATCCCACAGGAAGGCAAGGAAAGAGACCAGCGGAATGCACACAGCCCAGAGGCTATAGGCCGAGGCGCGCTCTAGGACAGTGGGCTTATTGCTTAGGAGCGTCAAGAGCTCATCCGAGAAGCCTAGGTACACCAGTGCCATTAGAGGGGCTATCACACATCCTATGCGCATGAGGGAGGTGAGCATGATGCGTAGATCGCCACTGCGCCGCTCCCCGATGAAACGCCCCGTCAGGGCCTCGCCTGCGTAGGCAAAGCCGTCCATGAAGTAGGCAAAGGTGGTGAAGAGCTGCATCAGCAGGGCATTGGCCTCGAGTGTCGTAGGCCCATAGCTAGCACCAGCGTGTAGGAAGTAGAGGGATATAGACCCGAGCATCAGTGTGCGCAGGAGTAGAAACTTGGCTATGTGGATGTAGGAGAAGATCTCGCCGAGGGCAAAGCAGTCGCGCCAGTGCCACTGGGCGAAGATGCGCTGATGACGGCCCAAGGCGCACACCAAGAGCACCAGCACCGACAGATACTGAGCGACCACCGTACCCCATGCAATGCCCTCTACGCCCATGCCCATATAGGCTACTAGGGCGTAGGAGATAACGATGTTGAGCACGTTGCTGATGATGGTCGTGTACATCGGGATGACCGTGTTTTGCAGACCCACAAACCAGCCGTTGTACACATACAGTAGCAGTGCCGCTGGTGCTCCTAGATAGGCGACACGCAGGTACTCCCTAGCCTGAGGCAGTAGCGATGCCGACTCGCTACCGCCTATTGCCTCGAGAAACTGATACAGCACCGGACGTATCAGTATGATGATCATAGCCCCAGCCAAGGCGATCGAGGTGCCTACGGAGAACTGACGGCATATGGCGCGCTCGTCGCCTCGCCCGAAGGCCTGAGCCGTAAAGCCCGTCGTCGTCATACGCAGGAAGCCCCACAGCCAGTAGGTAAAGGTAGCTACTGCACTGGCCAAGGCTACAGCCCCGAGTGCCGACTTGTGCTCCATGTGCCCCGCTATAGCAGTATCGGCGAGGGAGAGCAGAGGGACGCTGATGTTGGATATGATGTTGGGGATGGCCAGCCCGAGTATCCTGCGGTTCATTTGCTTAGTAGTCGTCATAGTGCTACAAAGTTAGCCAACTCCCACTGCTCCTCCAAGCCTCCCCACTGCTCTAGGCACTCTCCCTTCTCGTGACGACATTCGGCATCCCCCTCGGTCGATATTCAACATCGACCAAGGCGATCATTGAATATCGACCAAGACGATCATTGAATATCGATCAAGACGATCATTGAATATCGATCAAGACGATCATTTGATACTGCTACTCAGATGTGCCTCATGGAGGGCGTAGGCTAGTCGCAAGGTATGGGGCGATAGATGATGCCTAGGCTCTGCATTCCCTTGATACGATTATCCTAGGCGAGGCGGAAGGCGGAGATTTGATTACCTTTGCAAATGCAAATATCTGTTATATGCTATCCAAGATAAGCCCGACCTCCTCTGCCACGATCGATGCGATGCGGTTTCCCGTAGTGCTCTTGGTCGTGTTCTCGCATTGCGTTCTTATACGTGCCAATACGCCTGCCACACTAGAGCTTAGTGCAGACAATCTGTTTTTGGCGACAGAGCTACTCTTCCGTAGCTTCGGTGGCTTTGCTGTGGCATGGTTTGCGCTGATCTCGGGCTATTTCTTCTTCTCTCGAACAGACTACGGAGTGTCGGCCTATGCTACAGCCCTCAGCAAGCGTGTCTCCACCCTGCTCATCCCCTATATCCTCTGGAATGCACTCTTCATATTGGCCGTATGGGGCAAGAATGAGCTCGCTACCCTCATCGGCTTTGCCCCAGGCATACAGCCGGTAGAGCAGGCCCTGTTGGCTAACTCTTCGTGGCTGGAGCTCTTCATGCTACCGATCAATCACCCCCTATGGTATGTGCGCGAGCTCATCTATCTAGCCTTGCTAAGTCCGCTCATCTACGTCCTAGTTCGCTACCTCGGGGCGTGGGCTCTAGTGCCATGGGGAGTGCTTTATCTCTTCCCTGGGTACCTGCCAGTGTCCGTACCGCTCTCGGGATCTATCGGCTTCTACTTCGTGCTGGGCGTGGTGCTCCGACGTCTGTCGTTCGATCTCTTTGATCTATCGAGGCGTCTGCGTTGGCTAGGCTATATAGGGAGTATTTGGTATGTGGTGCTAGTGCTCTTCCTCAATGATATTCGGTACTATGGCTGGTCTCACGCCCTTGCTCTCATAGGGCTATTGATCGGGCTCTTCAATCTCTTTGCTTGGCTTCGGCAGCACGCCCCTCATTTCTTCGAGTGCTGTGGACGCTTGGCTCCAGCTACCTTCTTTGTCTATGCCCTGCATGCTATGGTGATCATCAACCTAGTGCGTGGCTCTCTCTACGCCTCACCCCTAGGGGTGCAGCCTTGGGGGCCGATAGTTATCTTCTTCGCTACAGGTGTCCTCACCAGCCTCATCAGCTGGGTAGCATATAGGCTCTGTAGTCGCTTCTGTCCACGCCTGACCCAAGTACTCTGCGGAGGGCGTGCCTAGCCCCTGCGGAGAGGGAGGATAGGATAGCTCTCTGTACTAGTCGATGCCTTAGGGGAGGGGGGGCTGGCGCGAGTTGCTTTTTGGTAAAGTCCGTAAAGGAGAGGGGATGCCCTCCTCGCATTATCGCTTTGTCGAGGCCCGAAGAATACAAATCTGATGGCTCTGTGTGCTATACAATGTAAAAACACCATACAACTGTTGTGTATTGGCAAATTTCCTTATCCATATAGGGATATTAAAGATTTCGCACGTGTGCGTATTTGTCTATGATGTGTATGTGTGTATCTGCTTGTATGTACGTAAGATGTATATTTCTATGTATTTCTCTCCATTTTTGCGTTTAGAGGAAATGTGTTATATTTGTGCTGTTTTTGGTGCGTAACGATGCACTTATGTATAAACAAATAGAACGATAATTTGCAAGATGACAAGACGGTTTACAAGCCTTACGCTCACGCTTCTAGCTGTGCTCGTGCTAGCAGGGTGTCAGAAGGATGCGGTGCAAGAGCCTATTGATCCGGACAAACCTGCCACCGCCTCAGTGGCGACAAGTACCATGGCTAGCCTCTCGCTCGATGCTGATGCCGACGATGCACTCAAGGCTGCGGTGTACCTCGCCTCCAATCCCTCCAACCCCACATTCCCTATCATTGATCTCGACAAGCTGCAGTACGATGGCCTAGACCCTGCTGGTACTCCTGCCAAGCTAGTCAATGTCAATGTCGTGATCAAGAGCGATGACCCCACACAGCCAGTAACGTATCTCCCCAATGTCCCCTTCGTGCGCAGTGGCAAGATGCTCTGCCTCAAGAATAGAGATCTGACGCTCGCTGCCAATACCGACTTCAGCAATGCTGGTGGCCGCAAGTGGTACATCATGGCGATCATCGGTGGCGACCTCAAGACGACCAAAGAGCAGGACTGTGTCGGTGTCAATGGGTCGACCATTCTCGGCTGGGGAGATCCTAGCTCGACCGATGCTACTCGACGCCCCGACTACACCGCTGGTATCAATGTGCCTATGGCGGTAATGCCTTGGGCAGAGATACGCCTTGGGGCACCAAATGCTTCGGGGCAGATCACCTCGGGCAACGCCAATGCCGACGGAGGGCAGTCGCCCAACAAGTTTAAGATGATGGGCTCTATCCTGCGCGTCGTGGTGAAGAACAATCTACAGCTTAGCCGTGGTACATTGACCAACTTCGCAGGCCTCAAGCTCCAAAGCAATGTCTTCTCTACCAACGGCTACTTCGTCTTCAATACACCTGTAGCTAACGGCTTTCCTTCCTGGAAAGATGAAAGCCGTGGAACGCAGGCCGGTACATACAACACCTCTCGACTCAATCCCCTGTCCAATGCCGTAGAGCCCTTCTCTACCATAGATCTAAGCTCTGGGTTGTCTGGCAAGAGCCTCGCTCACGGGGAGTCTGTCGAGACCTTCGTGTGGGTAGCCCCTCGAGTGGGTGATCGCGGTGGTCGTCTGCTTGCCAACGATACGCCCGATACTCAGCCGGACAAGCCCGCCACGATCGTCTCTATCGGTACGATGCAGATGGGTATCAATCCGCACAAGTACTTCACCACGACAGCCAAGGAGGTGCGCCCCGCCTCCTTCCCCCTCTCGGATACGCTCAAGGACGGCACAGCCTACAAAGTGGGAGGCTACGAGGTGCGCTCCGCCATACCTAGCGTGGGTAAGGTGCATACCATTACGATAGACATCGTGCGTCCGGTGCTCCCCCTAGAGTTCGTGGCAGAGGCCAATATCGGGGCAACGGAGAGGACGTTTGCCTCCGACCACCAAGCAGCCAATCAGGGGTATTACCTAGGGTCGCGTCTCGACCCATATGGGGCTGTAGATGCCAATGCTACGATCGCCCCCGAGGGCTATCATATACCCACGCTTGGGGAGCTCAATGGCATCTTCACGTCTGCTGCTACTAGTACTACGGACTTTACGACTATGGTCAACTACTCGACCACTACGACTAACCCCGTAGGAGACTATACGCCCTCAGACGGCCTTCTAGCCCCGCTTTATGGGATCTACGCTCCCGTAGAGGTCGCCAAGGGAGAGCATAGTCTGCCAGGCTATTACAGGAATGTAGCGAGTGCCTCGACCACCTATGCTCTGCGCTATGCTGGCAAGGACAACAATAGCGACTATACCCTGCTCAAGACAGCGTGGTCCTACTCTTTCCATCCCACACTGGTAGTCAATGGGCAGACGTACAGCAACGTCCTTGTCGTCAAGTCGCGCTGGGTAGGCGACCCTGCTCTGACGTCTACCTACACCGTAACGGACATCGCCAGCTCTACTTTCTTCGACACTGCTACCCCTGCGTCTCCGCCCAATGTGTATGGCCCTATAGTCGTTCGCTATTTCGTCGCAGCAGGTAAGCAGTCGGTGAAGGGCACGGTAGAGGAGGCTGATTGGGTCAAGCTCAATGGTATGGGCTGGTACCCACCAGAGCATCATCGCAAGTATGGAGAGGGCTTGCATATGCCTCGTGCTCTCTTTGGCAGTCAGAAGGGAGGCTCTGTGCACGATGGCTACAAAGAAGAGTATGTCCCCATTCGCCCATTTATCAACCCCGAAACACTTGGATACTAAACAACACAAGAATATGGAAAAGAACCGCATTACTTATCAAGAGCCTAGTCTTGTAGAGCTCGAGCTCTGCACGCCTCAGAACCTCTTCGTTACCCTCTCGGTCTGCGGAGAGGTAGAGGACTGGGACGATGGTGGCGAGCTCTAGAGCCTGCTACGATATATGACTAGTGAGTTGCTGGGAGCCTATAGCTCTCAGTAACTCTGTTTTTGGGGATAGGTAGAGAGACAGAGCGAGGGGGAGGTAAGGCCTCAAGGCGTATTTTGTGGGAGGTATAGTGTGTATATGGAAATTTATATGTAATTTTGCCCCGTCTGGTAGTAAGAGCGAGCGCGCTCTGCAAGGGAAGCCGGTGCAAATCCGGGACAGTACCCGCTACTGTATTTGCTCCGCAGACGATACCCATGTGGGTGTCTCTGTAGCTAGCACACGATGCCACTGAGCTCTATACGAGCTTGGGAAGGCGATGCTAGAGGGCATGAGTCAGGAGACCTGCTACGAGACGATGATGCCACAATCTCGGGAATAAGATTGACGCTAAGCATCAGCACAATAGTCGGGCTATTGTGCGGCGATGGTAGGCCCTCGTGCCCCACTCTTGCTTAGGCCTCTGTGCTTCCTGATGTAGCGGTATCTCGCACATACTGAGCATTTAGAGGGACGAGCAGCGTATGGGGCACTGTACGTACCACCACACCGCCTAGAGGCGGGCTGTAGCACGTGAGGTGCTGTGGCGTGGCGGTCGGCCGACGCGTGAGATTTCACATGATCCATACGATTATCCAACCTATTCCAAACCCAACCTATCGACTATTAGACTATGAAGTGTCGGTAGCGCTCCTCACCTGCCCGCCTCTAAAGCTCTGTGTATAGTGCGTGAAGCCCCTGCTCATCAGTGTACTAGTGGTGCATCCATAGCCGTACATTCGCCCAGGGTGATACCCTTGATGGGGTCATTGGGCGAGTGGCATATAGGGGCGAAATATGTTATTGAAGAAATTTGGCTACACACCTTGGTTATTATTGTGTAAACTACTACATTTGTATCCGATTTGCACCTAAACAACAGATGTAGATGATGGCATCCGAGATGTTAGCGCCTTCGCATAAGGCACAGCATAGGCATAGGCGTATAGCCCTAGTGCCTCGCCACTTCTATATCTAGTATCCGAGCACAGATAATCTCAAATCACTTAAAGATGGCTTGCAATAACAATGTAATGATCGTACGGCATCGCCTCATGACGGAGCTTGTGCGCCTGTGGAAAGAAGAGAGTCTAGTCGAAGAGATCGACCGCGTCCCCCTGCGCTTTAGCCCTCGCCATGCCAAGGCTCGAGGCCGCTGCTGTATCCACAAGGAGCGTGTCGTGTGGAAGTACAAGTCGTTCCCTCTACTTGGGTACGATATGACCGATGAGACCGATGAGCTAACGCCCCTGTCGGACTATGCTCGCAAGGCACTAGAGCGTCAGGCCCCTGGCAAGGACAACCTGCTGTGTGTGATCGACGAGGCATGCTCATCGTGCGTGCAGGTCAATTACGAGGTCAGCAACCTCTGTAAGGGCTGTGTGGCACGTGGGTGCTATACCAACTGCCCCAAGGATGCCGTGTTCTTCAAGCGCAATGGTCAGGCCGAGATCGATCACGACAAGTGTATCAGCTGTGGTATCTGCCAGAAGAGCTGCCCCTACCACGCTATCGTCTATATCCCCGTGCCCTGCGAAGAGGCCTGCCCCGTCAAGGCGATCAAGAAGGATGAGAACGGCATTGAGCGTATCGATGAGAGCCGTTGTATCTACTGTGGCAAGTGCGTCAATGCCTGCCCCTTTGGAGCTATCTTTGAGATTAGCCAGGTCTTCGATGTCCTACAGCGTATCCGTCAGGGCAAGAAAATGGTGGCTATCCCTGCGCCCTCGGTGCTGGGGCAGTTTAAGACGAGCATCGACAAGGTCTATGGTGCGCTCAAGGAAATGGGCTTCTACGACGTCATCGAAGTAGCTCAGGGAGCCATGGACACGATCAGCAACGAGGCGCACGAGCTCCTAGAGAAGCTCGAGGAGGGTCAGCCCTTCATGACGACCTCCTGCTGCCCTGCCTACATAGAGCTTACAGAGAAGCATATCCCCGAGATCAAGCCTTTTGTATCGCATACGGGCTCACCCATGTACTACGCTGCGCGTATCGCCAAGGCTCAGCACCCCGATGCCGAGATAGTATTCATCGGCCCATGTCTAGCCAAGCGCAAGGAGGCCCTACGCGATGAGGCCGTGGACTTCATCATGACCTTCGAGGAGCTGGCCGCTGTGCTGGCAGGCCTAGGCATCGAGGTAGAGCAGACCGAGGCGACCTTCAAGCCCATCTTTACCTCTGTGCGTGAGGCGCACGGCTTTGCTCAGGCTGGTGGCGTGATGCGCTCTGTGCAGGCTTATCTCAAGCAGGACGCCTCCAAGTTCACTGCGATGAACGTGGCCGATATCGACCGCAAGAGCATCACGCTACTGCGCTCTGCGGCCAAGACCAAGAAGGCCCCAGCACAGTTTATCGAGGTGATGGCATGCCCTGGTGGCTGTATCACTGGCCCCTGCGGACATGGCGATACGGCTCAGAACGAGCGTCGCCTCGCAGCCGATCTTGCCAAGCGTACCGAGACATATGCCGATATGGAATATTAGCCGACTCAGAGAGGAGCAGACCCTCTCTGACGAAGAGCTGTATGCACTCCTCGAGGATAGAGATAGCTCCGTCCTCGAGGAGCTTTGTCTTGAGGCCCGTCAGGTACGCGAGGTACACTATGGGCGCAAGGTGTACATCCGTGGCCTCATCGAGCTCACCAACATCTGTCGCAACGACTGCTACTACTGTGGCATACGCCGTAGCAACAAGGACGTGCCTCGCTATCGCCTCACAGCCGAGGAGGTCCTCGAGTGCTGTGCTCGTGGGCATGAGCTAGGCTTCCGTACCTTCGTACTGCAGGGTGGGGAAGACCCCTACTGGACCCAAGAGCGTATCGTAGACCTCGTAGGACGTATGCGCCAGGGCTTCCCCGACTGTGCTATCACCCTGTCGCTGGGCGAGTGGTCGAGCGATGCCTATCTAGCCTTCCAGAAGGCCGGAGCCAATCGCTACCTCCTGCGCCACGAGACCTTCGACCCTGGGCACTATGCGCGCTTGCATCCCGAGGGTATGTCGGCCGTCGAGCGGCAAGACTGTCTACGTAGCCTCAAGGGGCTAGGCTTCCAGACGGGTACTGGCATCATGGTGGGTAGCCCAGGGCAGACCACCGAGCACTTGATACAGGATATTCGCTTCATTGAGGAGCTACGCCCACAGATGATAGGTATAGGGCCGTTCTTGCCTCATCGTGAGACGCCTTTTCGCGACGAGGCTCCTGGCTCTCTCGATCTGACGATCAAGCTCCTGGCTATCTTTCGTCTCATGCACCCCAAGGCACTTATTCCCTCGACTACTGCACTGGCCACGCTACACCCCGAGGGGCGTATCCGAGGCATCTTGGCTGGGGGCAACGTCGTGATGCCCAACCTATCGCCCCGTGTGCAGCGGAGCAAATATCAGCTCTACAACGACAAGGCTGCCCTAGGTGCCGAGGCTGCCGAGGGGCTCGCCCTGCTCGAGGCACAGCTCGCCTCGATAGGCTACGAGCTCTCGCACGAGCGTGGCGACTACATCGGGCAGCGATAGCCCCTCTCGAGTGCCTATCTAGTGTATGGACCTGATGGACTTGGGAGTAGAGTACATGTGAGCATTGTCCTAGAGTGACAATCTCCTCCCTCTATAGTGATCGCCCCAGTTGATGCCGAGTATCGACTGGGGCGATCACTCAGTATCTGTCGATGGCGAAGGGACGATCACTGAGAAGGGCTCCGCACCCCATGCGTATAGCGCAGAGAGGGGGTGTGCAGAGGAGTGGAGGGCGTGTTTACATCTCAAGTATTTTTATTAAATTTGTGCGGTCATAGCGTCGGCAGATGTCGAGGCTTGGCTATCGGAATGTATTAGTAATTAGTAACCCAATAACAAGTAAGAACGAAAACAATGATCAAAGTAGGTATCAACGGGTTCGGCCGTATCGGTCGCTTCGTGTTCCGCGCTGCTCAGACGCGCGACGACATCCAGATCGTAGGTATCAATGACCTCCTCGACGTAGAGTACATGGCTTATATGCTCAAGTACGATACGATGCACGGCCAGTTTAAGGGCACGGTAGAAGTGAAGGATGGTAACCTCGTGGTAAACGGTAACGTGATCCGCGTGACGGCTGAGAAGAACCCTGCCGACCTCAAGTGGGACGCCATCGGCGCCGAGTATGTGGTAGAGTCTACAGGCCTCTTCCTCGAGAAGGGCAAGGCTCAGGGCCATATCGACGCTGGTGCCAAGTATGTAGTGATGTCGGCTCCTAGCAAGGACGACACGCCTATGTTCGTGTGCGGTGTCAATGAAGACAAGTATGTCAAGGGCACGCAGTTCGTGTCCAACGCTTCGTGCACGACCAACTGCCTTGCTCCTATCGCCAAGGTGCTACACGACAAGTTCGGTATCGTAGATGGTCTGATGACCACGGTACACGCTACTACGGCTACGCAGAAGACTGTAGACGGCCCCTCGGCCAAGGACTGGCGCGGTGGCCGTGCCGCAGCAGGCAACATCATCCCTTCATCAACGGGTGCTGCCAAGGCTGTAGGTAAGGTGATCCCCGAGCTCAACGGCAAGCTCACTGGTATGAGCTTCCGCGTGCCTACGCTCGACGTATCTGTAGTAGACCTCACGGTCAACCTCGCCAAGCCCACTACCTACGCAGAGATCTGCGCAGCTATGAAGGAGGCTAGCGAAGGCTCACTCAAGGGTATCCTCGGCTACACCGAAGACGAAGTGGTGTCAAGCGACTTCCTCGGTGATGCACGTACGTCAGTATTCGATGCCAAGGCTGGTATCCAGCTCACGCCTACCTTCGTAAAGGTAGTGTCGTGGTACGACAACGAGATCGGCTACTCCAACAAGGTGCTCGACCTCGTGGCGCACATGGCCAAGGTAAACGGCTAATAGCTCGTTTCGGCCCCCAATCGCACAGGGCGTGCCTCCCTCGAGGAGGCACGCCCTGTGTAGTATGGAGGCTGTGGTGGGTACGCTCAGTAGCAGAGGGGGTGGCGAAGCACAATGCTTTGCCACCCCCTCTGCTGTCTAGGCCGACAGAAGCCTTAGGCTAGGAAGCTCAAGATGATACCTGCTGCTACAGCCGAGCCGATCACCCCTGCTACATTGGGCCCCATGGCGTGCATGAGGAGGTAGTTGGTGGGGTCGTACTCGAGGCCGATGACCTGCGAGATACGGGCCGAGTCGGGCACGGCCGACACACCAGCGTTGCCGATGAGTGGATTGATCTTGTTGTCGTCCTTGAGGAAGAGGTTGAAGAGCTTCACGAAGAGGATACCACACACCGTAGCGATGACGAATGAGAAGGCACCTAGGGCGAAGATCTTGACCGAGTCACCAGTAAGGAAAACCGTGGCCTGCGTAGAGGCACCTACCGTCACACCTAGCAGTATCGTGATCGTGTCGATCAGTGGCCCCTTGGCCGTGTCTGCTAGACGCTTGGTAACGCCGCTCTCCTTGAGCAGATTGCCAAAGAAGAGCATCCCCAGCAGGGGTAGCGCAGGTGGCACCAAGACGCAGGTGAGCAGTAGCCCTGCTATGGGGAAGATGATCTTCTCCGTCTGCGATACTTGGCGGGGGCGTTTCATACGTATCAGGCGCTCTTGTCGGGTCGTGAGCAGACGCATAAATGGAGGCTGAATGATAGGCACCAGTGCCATATACGAGTATGCCGACACAGCGATCGCCCCCATGAGCTGAGGAGCGAGCTTGGACGAGAGGAAGATAGCCGTAGGGCCATCTGCGCCACCGATGATACCGATAGCACCAGCCTGAGCGGGATCGAACCCCAACTGTAGCGAAGCCATGTAGGCTGCGAAGATCCCTATCTGGGCAGCAGCACCGATGAGCATCAGCTTAGGATTGGAGATCAGGGCCGTGAAGTCGGTCATTGCCCCGATACCTAAGAAGATGAGAGGTGGGTACCAGCCTTTTTGGACGCCTTGGTAGAGGATATTGAGCACCGAGCCCTCCTCGTAGATCCCGATAGAGAGACCTTCGCTGAAGGGGATGTTGCCAATAAGCATCCCAAAGCCGATAGGGATCAATAGTAGTGGTTCGAATTCGTACTTGATGGCGAGGAAGATAAAGAAGATCCCGATCGCGAGCATCACGAAGTGCTCGGGCGTCGCATTGGCAAAGCCCGTAAACGACCAGAAGTTCTCTAGGTTCTCGAACAAGAAACTGCCGAAACCAAACATAGTCTACTAGCCAATAAGTAGGATCTCTGAGCCCTCTAGGATATTGTCGCCCTTGGCTACCTTGATAGCGGTTACTACGCCATCGTGCTCGGCATTGATGTTGTTCTCCATCTTCATCGCCTCGAGGATGGCTACCGTCTGACCAGCCTTGACCTGATCGCCTACATTGACCTTGAGGTCGAGGATCACACCTGGTAGGGGAGAGAGGATAGGCTTGCCACCGCCAGCAGGTGCGGCCGCAGGAGCAGGAGCGGGTGCTGCCGCAGGAGCTGGTGCAGGCGCAGGTGCCGCAGCTGCCACGGGAGCAGGTGCTGGCTTGGCTGCTGGGCGTGGAGCAGGTGCACTGAAGCCCTCGGTAAGGATGTCTACCTTGTAAGACGTACCATTCACTTCTACGGCAGCCGTCGTGCCATCAAGATCGATAATGGCTACGGTGTATTCGTTGCCATTGATGCTATACTTATACTCTTTCATATTGATAATGTTTTATTGCTTGGGGATATGTGATTTAGCGAACGGGGAGTGTACGCATAGCCTGGAGCTTGTGGCTCCATGCCGATGGCGTACGCTTGATGGTGAGCATGTACGACTCGTGGTCGTGCAGGTGCTTGCCGAGCTCTTCGTGTAGCGCATAGGCGATGGCTGCGAATACCTCCTTGTTTATCTCTTGGTTCATCTCCGTCGTGTTAATAGTTTATTTGTATTGGCGCATGCCCAGGCTACGGGCATTCCATTGCGTGGGGCGACGCGAGCCGAAGGTCAGCACGAAGCTCTCGTGATCGTGCTGATCGTGGGCATACGCAGTGAGCGCCATAGAGATAGCGATGGCTACCTCGTCGGTGCAGACGCGTCGCTCGGCATCGAGTGCTAGGGCAATGGCTACCATAGCCTCACTGCTAGGGTGCTGAGCCGTAGCAGAGTGGGCGTGGGTGTATTCAGTCTGTCGTGGAGCAGAGGCCTGCTTCTTGCGCTCGCCCATACGCTGCATCAGTCGGCCGATGAGCTTGAAGACGACCACCAGCAGGAGCAGGGACGAGAAAACCACGAGCACAGCCGTCAGAGTCATGATCAGGCCACTGGGGTCTGCCTCCTGTAGGGCAGCTGCGCGGGGGTTGGTCTGCGCCACGCCCTCCTGAGCTAGGGCTACGAGGAGCCCTAGCGACAGGAAGCGGGTGTAGTGCTTGATATTCATACTGAATACTTTTGGTTCCCTGCTAGAGAGGTACGTTGTCGTGCTTCTTGGCAGGGATGGTCTGCTTCTTGGTGCGGAGCTGCTCCAGAGCGCGTATGATACGGAAGCGCGTATTGCGAGGCTCGATCACGTCGTCCATGAAGCCGTACGAAGCGGCATTGTAGGGGTTGGCGAAGGCCTTGCGGTATTCTTCCTCCTTCTGCATAGCGGCTTCGGCAGGGTTTTCGGCAGCAGCTACTTCCTTGGCGAAGATCACCTCTACGGCACCTGCAGGGCCCATTACTGCGATCTCAGCGCTAGGCCAAGCGTAGTTGACATCGCTACGTAGGTGCTTGGAGCTCATCACGATGTAGGCACCACCATAGCTCTTGCGGAGCGTTACCGTGATCTTGGGTACTGTAGCCTCTCCATAGGCGTAGAGGAGCTTGGCACCGTGTACTATCACACCGTTGTATTCCTGGCCAGTACCGGGTAGGAAGCCTGGTACGTCTACGAGGGTTACGAGGGGGATGTTGAAGGCATCGCAGAAGCGTACGAAGCGAGCAGCCTTGCGCGAGGCATTGCTGTCGAGGGCACCTGCCATTACTAGAGGCTGGTTGGCCACGATACCTACGCTCTGGCCATTGAAGCGAGCGAAGCCGATGATGATGTTCTTGGCGTAGTCGCGGTGTACCTCGAGGAACTCGCCGTTGTCGACGATAGCCCCGATGACGTCATACATGTTGTACCCCTTGTTGGGCTGGTCGGGGATGATAGTATTGAGCATCTCCTCCACACGATCGATGGGGTCGGTGCACTCCACGATGGGAGAGTCCTCCATGTTGTTCTGTGGGATGAAGCTGAAGAGGTGGCGGATTAGGCGGATGGCCTCGTCTTCGTTCTCAGCTGCGAAGTGCGCCACACCGCTCTTGCTAGCATGCACGCTAGCACCACCGAGCTGCTCCTGCGTTACGTCCTCGCCCGTTACGGTCTTCACCACCTTGGGGCCTGTGAGGAACATGTAGCTCGTCCCCTTGACCATGATGTTGAAGTCGGTGAGCGCAGGCGAATACACTGCACCACCGGCACATGGGCCGAGGATCGCAGAGATCTGAGGCACCACACCAGAGGCGAGGATGTTCTGCTGGAATATGTCTCCATAGCCCTGTAGCGCATTGATACCCTCCTGGATACGAGCACCACCCGAGTCGTTGAGCCCTATCACGGGTGCACCCTGCTGCATGGCCAGCTGCATGATCTTGACGATCTTGCTAGCCATCATCTCCCCGAGAGAGCCTGCGGCTACGGTGAAGTCCTGAGCGAACACATATACGAGGCGACCATCGATAGTACCATAGCCCGTTACGACGCCGTCGCCGAGGTGCTTGGTCTTCTCAGCCCCGAAGTTGGTACAGCGGTGCTTGATGAAGGTGTCGATCTCCTCAAAGCTGCCCTCGTCCAGGAGCATGGCGATACGCTCGCGGGCTGTGTACTTGCCCTTCTCGTGCTGCTTGTCGATACCCTTCTGGCCACCACCCATGTGAGCTGTAGCTCGGAGCTGGATCAGCTCTTTAATCTTTTCTAACTGAATGCTCATAAGTTTTATTTATGTGAATTCTATACTGTATTCGTACCTATCCAAGTCGAGAGAGACCACTAGAGCCTTCGTCGGCTCTAGGGTCTCTCTGCTTACTTACTTTTCCTTGCTACAGAACTCGGTCAATACACCAAGTGTGCTCTTGGGGTGTAGGAAGCCGATGTTGAGCCCCTCTGCCCCTGGGCGCGACTGCTTGTCGATCAGTCTAATGCCCTTCTCCTCCACTTCGCGAAGTGCTTCGTTGGTGCTAGGCACAGCGAACGCGATGTGGTGAATACCCTCGCCACGAGTCTCGATGAACTTGGCGATCGTGCTCTCTGGGCTAGTCGCCTCTAGTAGCTCGATCTTGGTCTGACCGACCTGAAAGAAAGCGGTCTTGACCTTCTGGTCCTCGACCACCTCGATGTTGTAACACTTGAGCCCAAGCACTCCCTCGTAGTAAGGTAGCGACTCTTCGATGCTCTTAACTGCAATACCTAAATGCTCAATGTGCGATAGGTTCATAGTTATCCCTTATTATTAAATGAATACTACGCGTCGAGGCATCGCCCTGACGCATCTAACCATCCACAAAATTAGGAATTATCTCCATACTACAAGCCTATTAGAGAAAAAAAGTTGCCTATTGTCCTCCCTGCTCCCTGCCTGTACGCTCTCGAGGCTTCCCCATGCCTCGCTTGCTGAGCGAGGTGATCCTTGGTAGAGGCGGAGCTAGGATGATGGAGTAGGGGACGAGCAGACTATGAGGTGTGGGAGATGCAAGGATATGCACATGGAGGCATTTTCTTACATAGAGTAAGGTCTCAGGCCTTATCGTGGACGTTGATAGTATCTTTCACTCATAATAAACTTGTGTTATGAAACAAACTTATCCTTTCTTTCTCTCCCTAGTGGTCGCCTTGGTGCTGGTAGGGTGTGGCTACCATGACCCAGGGCTCTCGGGGAGCTCCTACCGCCACTTTCCCTCGAGAGAGGGCGAGCCACAGGCTGGCGAGGAGTATAGCAAGGTAGTGGAAAACACCTTCCTATCGCCCGAGACAGCCCCCCTGTCCACCTTCTCGATAGACGTCGATGTGGCAGCCTATGGTACCATTCGTCGTATGATCAACCAAGGCCAGCGTCCGCCTGCGGATGCTGTGCGCACGGAGGAGATGCTCAACTATTTTCGCTATCACTACCCCAAGCCTACGGCCGACGCCCCCATATATCTAGGCACGGAGATAGCGGCCTGCCCATGGAACGACGGCCATCACCTCGTACGCATAGCCCTCAAAGCGCGTGAGATACCTACCGAGAGCCTGCCTGCCTCACACCTCGTCTTCCTCGTCGATGTGTCGGGCTCTATGGAGGGCCCTCGTCGCCTAGGGCTAGTGAAGGCATCGCTGTCGCTACTGATCGACAACCTACGTCCCGACGACCACGTCTCTATCGTTACCTATGCCAGTGAGGCACGCCTACATCTACCGCCTACCTCGGGTGCCTACCGCGAGAAGCTCAAGGATGCTCTCGCTGAGCTGACGGCTGGAGGTGCTACCTCAGGCGCGGGAGGCATACAGCTTGCCTACGAGCAGGCACGCAAACACTTCATCAAGGGAGGAAACAACCGCATCATCCTGTGTACCGATGGCGACTTCAACGTAGGGATCTCATCGCCAGAGGAGCTCGCTCGCTTCATCCAGCGCGAGCGCCAGGCCGGTATCTACCTCTCGGTGCTCGGCTATGGCATGGGCAACTACAAGGACAATCGTCTACAGACCCTCGCTGAGCATGGCAACGGCCACCATGCCTACATCGAGACCCTCTCGGAGGCTCGCCGTGTGCTCGTCGAGGAGTTTGGCTCCAGCCTCTATGCTGTGGCTAGTGATGTGAAGCTACAGGTCGCCTTCAACCCCCAGCTCGTGCAGGGCTATCGCCTCATCGGCTACGAGAGTCGTCTACTCGAGCATCGCGACTTCGACGATGATCAGAAAGATGCTGGCGAGCTGGGCTCGGGTCAGAGCGTAACGGCTCTCTACGAGATCATCCCCACGGGGATAGCGAGTCGCTACACCATCCATCGCCCCAAGCAAGACGGCACAGCACCCACACTGGCAGAGGGTCAGCTCATGAACGTAGCCCTACGCTACAAGCCCCTAGGGAGCACCGCTAGCCAGCTCCTAGAGCGTGCTGTATCTAGTACTATCAGCCCCTCGCCTTCGAGCGACTTCGTCTTCGCCTCGTCTGTGGCACTCTTTGCCGAGCTACTGCGGGGCTCTCAGTACCGCGGTGGGGGTACCTACGATATGGCTGCACGCCTTGCCGAGGCCTCTCTCGCTGGCGACCCCACGGGCTATCGTCAGGAGTTCCTGCGCCTCGTCCGCACAGCCCAGTCGCTCAAGTAGGGCATTGCTCTTGTCCCTACATCTCCATCGATGCCCCCCTCGACCTACAGAGGGGGGCATCGTAGTATGACTGCTGGTAGCGTGTGTAGCCCCCTCACAAAAGCCTAGGGTGAACGAGGTGGCACCCCTAGGGCGAACGCCTCGTTCACCCTAGGGATAAAATGCGTTAGCCCTAGGCGTGGGTGCACTTTTGTATAGAGCTTTTAATTTCTGTACCTTTGTGAATTGACTCGCCCCTAGGGGACGAGCTTTTAGTTGTGTGTCCAATATGATTAGTTACAGAGACCTGACCGCAGGGCCCCACTTCTTCTTGATGGCTGGCCCCTGCGCCATAGAAGATGAGACGCTGGCCCTACAGATCGCCGAGCGCATCACCAGCATGACGGCTCGCCTCGGCATCCCCTATATCTTCAAGGGGTCGTACCGCAAGGCCAACCGCTCGCGTGTCGATTCGTTTACGGGTATCGGCGACGAGCGCGCCCTGCGCATCCTAGCCAAGGTGCGTGCCACCTTTGACATCCCTGTCGTTACCGATATTCACGAGACGCAGGAGGCCGCCATGGCTGCCGAGTACGTCGACGTCCTACAGATACCAGCCTTCCTGTGCCGACAGACCGACCTCATCGCTGCTGCTGCACGTACAGGGCGGATGGTGAACATCAAGAAGGGGCAGTTCCTCGGCCCCAGTGGCATGGAGCACGCTGCCCGCAAGGTAACCGACTGTGGCAACGATCAGGTGATCCTCTGTGAGCGAGGCAATAGCTTCGGCTACAGCGACCTCGTAGTGGACTTCACCAACATCCCTGCCATGCGTGCTACGGGCTTCCCCACGGTGATGGACGTAACGCATGCCCTCCAACGCCCCAACCAAGCCTCGGGAGTAACGGGCGGACGCCCAGCCCTGATCGAGACGATTGCCAAGGCGGCTATCGCTGTAGGGGCCGATGGGCTCTTCATCGAGACGCACCCCCAGCCCGAGGTGGCCAAGAGCGATGCGGCCAATATGCTACAGCTCGACCTCCTAGAGCCGATGCTCGAGAGGCTGGTGCGCCTGCGTCAGGCTATCCTATAGCTCCTGTGCCCATGACTACCCTCAAGCATATCGCCCTAGTACTCTGCCTCCTCGCCTCTATCGGAGGGCTATGGGGGCAGAGCTCTCGGCTCTCACAGTATGTAGCTACCTGCCCCCTAGTGAGTGAGGAGGTACGTACCCAGACGGCCTCCCGACTCGACTCGCTCGTAGCCCAGGGAGCCGACCCCCAGGCTACGCAGATCGCCACGAGCGAGGTCAGCTCGATCACCATCGCCCTGCTCCCTATGCTCAATGGTACCCCCCTCATCGTGGTGATAGACAAGGTGCTAGAGCCTGTGGCAGATAGCCATATCCGCTACTTCTCGCCCGAGTGGGTAGAGCTAGCGGGGGTGTCGCTCGTCAAGGGATGGCCGACCCGAGAGGAGGTGCTGGCGCGCCTAGATGCCACAGACGGTACACCAGCCGAGATACGCCTAGGGCAGCTTCTCTATCCGCTGTATATAGATGCCTCGCTCTCGCAGAGGGAGCTACACCTAAGGCCTGTATTGCCCCTAACCAAGAGCGACCGCGAGGATGTGGCGCTGATGACGCTGGCCGACAGACTGCCGACCTTCGTCTATCGCTGGGACGGCAACGCCTTCGTCCGAACCAACTAGTAACATCATAGATGAAAGTCAGGAACGTAATCATCGCCGCCACACTCGTGGTGGTAGCCCTCGTAGGGCTCTTCTTCGTGCTCCTCGGCAGGGAGCGCGCATCGCTCGAGCAGGAGAAGGAGGAGTTTGCTCGTATGCAGAAGGAAGCCATGCAGGAAGAGCTCGCTATCCTCTCGGACGAGTTTGAGCATCAGTACAACAAGCTGACGGTCAATGGCCGTGAGACGAGCTTCGTGATGTCCAACGATAGCCTCGCGCACCAGCTCAACAGCGAGCGCGCCAAGGTAGATAGGCTCCTCGAGGAGCTCAACCAAGTCAAGGCTACCAGTGCGGCTCGCATCTCAGAGCTGACACGTGAGGTGAGTAGCCTGAGGCGTGTGCTCAAGAGCTATGTCGTGCAGATCGATTCGCTCAGCGTGGCCAACGAACGCCTCAAGGCCGAGAACCAGCAGGTCAAGGCCAACTTTGAGCGTGCCACTACCGAGGTGCGTCAGCTTGCCTCCGAGCGTACCGAGCTGACCAATAGGGTCAATCTAGCCGCCAAGCTCGACGCCACAGCTATCGCCATCGCCCCGCTCGACAAGCGAGGCAAGACGACCAAGCGCATCGACAAGGTGGAGAACATCCAGATTAGCTTTCGTGTGGCCAAGAATATCACGGCCAGTGTCGGGCACAAGACCTTCTACACGCGTATCATGCGCCCCGACGATGAGGTTATGGCCAAGGCTGGGGCTGGTAGCTTCGAGTTCGAGGGCCGGCAGATAACCTACTCGACACGCCGAGAGATCGAGTATAGTGGCGAGGAGACACCCGTGGTCATGTACTGGCCTGTCGAGGAGAGCCTACAGAGTGGTACCTATCGGGTCATGATCTTCGCCGATGGCAACCTCATTGGCTCTGCCTCCTTCACCCTCTAGCCTCTCGCCCGAGAGGGCATAATACAACGAACGGCATCGAGAGCTCTCTCTCGATGCCGTTCGTCGCTATTGCTGGATCCCTCCCGCGAGGGCGTTACTTCGCAGTACGATTGAGGATGATGTGGGCGAGGTAGCCACCTACTACGAGTAGGAGACCTGCGCCGAGCATCATGTTGCTGTCGTACGAGGGCTTGAAGCCTGCGATGATTAGGAGTAGTGCCCCGATGAGTAGCACCAATACGCCAAGATACTTTACCATAATCTCAATATCTTTTATTTATTACTATTTCTAATGCACAAAGAACGGAAATATTTTTGATATGACCAAGGCTTGCTACCTCATTTTGTCCTCTGGCAGGCCATTTGCCTCCCACACAGCCACGCTAGGCCCCCACCAGCAGTATTGCCTCTGCCCTGCACCCTAGGATACCCGATATAGGTATGCCTCATACCTTATCGGCCTCGTCCTCTCAAGTAGAGGCGAGGAGACGGGGGGTGTGGGTGGATAAAAGAAAAATGTGTAAATTTGCCTTGTATGAAGACGGATCGAATGTATAGATACATGAGGCGTGGGCTTAGAGGGCTCGCACTCGTAGCCCTGGCCACAGCCTGCATCATGAGCTGTGGAGCCTCCAATCATCAGCGTAGGGTACGGCACAAGGCAGTACGCCAAGCCTCCGTAGGGCAGAGCGAGGCGCATGGTGAGGTGAAGCCCGCCGAGCCTACGGACTTCCAAGAGCTGGTGGCAGGTGTAATACGGCATGGCGAGAAGCTCCTAGGGCGCAGATACCGCACTCGAGGCGTGGCACCTTGGCCCCTCGACTGCTCTGGCTATGTGAGCTATATATACAGCCTAGTGGGGGTGTCGATACCTCGCTCATCGGCAGCTCTGAGCACCTTCACACAGCGCATCAAGGACCCTCAGCCTGGCGACCTCGTCTTCTTTCGTGGGCGCAACGCACGTAGCCACAGGGTGGGGCATGTCGCCCTAGTGGTAGACAACCAAAATGGCGACCTCACCATCATGCACAGTACCAATAGCCGAGGTATCATCAAGCACCGCCTGAGTAGCAATGCCTACTTCCGCTCGCGCTATCTCTTCGCTGGCCGTATCCCTAGCCTAACGGCTCTATCGGGAGGCGCTATCCCTGCCTCTGCACGGCCTACACCTCTGCTTCCAGAGAAGGACACGTCCTCTCTCTCTCCTCTCGAGCTACCGCCTGCTCCGATCGATCTGCGCCCTAGCCCCCTGGTGAGGACACTCGACTAACTCCCCCCCTGCTCCTCGCTCTGCCTGCTATACGCTCGCCTCGCTGGCATGCCTGCCGTGGGTTGGCTATACCTCCGCTATGCACCCTCGAGCGATGACGGGGCCGACCCCGTCAGTTCGGTAGGGTTGGAGTGCAGAGTGTGGATATTTTTTTACCTTAGCCCTAGGATAGGATGCAATGAAACCTCAAGTCGTGCATTTTGTCTAATAGAAAGAGTGAGTGATAACAATATAGAGTATAACGATAACAATCCGGTGTAATATGAAGATGGTTAAGTACTTGCTCCTACTAGGTGGTCTGCTTGCCACGAGTATCGGAGCGTTTGCGCAGGGCGACGACCCCTACCTCGACGATGCATACATGAGTCGCCGAGACGTGGAGCGTCGTATGGCCAAGCAAAAGGCCGAAGAGCAGGCTCGTGCCGAGGCTCGCTATCGTGCACGCCTAGAGGCCGAGAAGGCCGAAGCCGAGGCGACAGCCAAAGCCCTAGCCGAATACAAACAACGTATGCGCGACCGTGAGATAGACGCCTACAATGGTCGCCTCACCCCTCAGGATAGTCTGGAGCTACAGCAGGCCTACGAGGAGGAGTACAAGCGTGCTATGCGCAAGCATCAGCGTGAGCCTCGAGTGTCGGTCTACGGCCCCTACTCGCAGCGCTTGGCGCGCTTCCATGGCGATGGGCAGGTGATCATCAGCGATCCCGACTATGTATATATCGATGAGGGCTCGCCCTATGGCGATACCAACGTGTATATTAGCTTCAATAGAGGCTGGGGCTGGGGCTCGTCGTGGTACGATCCTTGGTACGACCGCTTCTATGGCCATCGCTACGGCTGGGGCTACTCGCGCTTTGGCTGGTGGGGCTACTACGACCCTTGGTACGACCCTTGGTATGATCCTTGGTACGACTCGTGGTACTACCCTGGCTATGGTCGCTACTACGGCCGTTACTATGGCTATTACGATGCGTGGGACTACTATGCGAGCATCGCCAACTACCGATACTACAACCACAACCGCTATCGCGAGGCCTCGCGTAGCTCGGGCTATCGAGGCGACTACTACACCCGCCCTAGCCGCACGACGGCCTATGGCTCGTGGCAGTCGGCACGTGCCGAGATAGAGGCTGGGCGCAGTGGCGACTTTGGGGGTACGTATCGTAGCCGTGAGGGCTCTAGCTCATCGGGTAGTACGTATCGTGGACGCGGGCGCAGTACCTATACAGGTGCATCTAGTAGCTATGGCTCATCGAGCTCGCGTGGCTATACCAATAGCCCACGTAGCTACGAGGCCGACCGCTCATCGGGCAGTAGCTACAACAGCACGCGTAGCTACGACCGCTCGTCCTCTAGCTCATCGAGTGGCTCATCCTCTAGCAGTCGCTCCTCGGGGGGCGGTGGCGGAGGCTTCCGCGGACGTCGCTAAGGCCGACTATATCACGATAACTAAAGACAGAATATGAAGAGAATAATCATCATCGGCTCGGCTCTAGTGCTCGCCCTAGGCGCGCACTACGAGGCGAGTGCACAGGCGCAGATGACGGCCGTCGATCTGGCCTCTAGGCACAACGCGTCGGGCTCGGCGCGCTATCAGGCGCTGTCGGGCGCTATGGGGGCAGTGGGTACCGACTTTAGCTCGGTGCACCAAAACCCCGCAGGTATCGCCCTCTTTCGCTCGGGCAATAAGCTCAGCCTAACGGGGTCGCTTCATGCGATCAACGGCACGTCTACATGGGGTACCGATGTCCACAAGACGAAGACGATGCCATTCCGCTTCGACGAGCTATCGTACATGACGAGCTGGCAATCGGGAGGGATGAACTTCACCGCAGGCTTTGGTATCCAAAACAACGGGCGCCTACAGCGCGGTGTCGATGCGGCTATCGCCCTGTCGGGGCGAGGAGGCTTCTCGCTGGCCGACTACACAGCCGCACTACTCAATGGCGGTCGCAACTTCGTGATGCCTAGTGCGATCGCCAAGAATGGCTTCGACTCGGGAGCCCCTTGGCTCGGTGTTATCGGCTACAACAACGGCTGGGTGGACTACAACAGCACGGGCAATGGCTACGAGTCGGCTTTCGCCTTCACAGAGAATGGTCAGACCCTCAACGAGGGGCCTCGTAGTGCCTCGCTTATCATCGATGAGAAGGGGCATATTACCAACTACGACTTTGCCCTAGGCGTACAGTTCTCGCCTGCCTTCAGTCTAGGCTTCAGTGTCTCGGCTGTCAACCTCGATCAGGAGTATCGCTCGTGGTACACCGAGGGCTTCCGCCCTCGCACCTCGCAGGGCGACACCTACGGCCTTAGCCTCGACAATAGCTACCGCATACAGGGCTATGGAGCCCGTGTGGGTATGGGTATCTTGGTGGAGCCTATCGAACAGCTGCGCCTGGGGGCATCGATCCATACGCCTACCTTCTACTCGCTGACCATAGATACGCACTCTGCGCTATCTACGGGTATCAGCCCCTCGCTCTCTACCAAGGGGGCTATCGAGACGCGTACCCCCATCGGGGTGGCTACGTCCTTTGGCCTGCATACGCCTTGGCGTTTTGGCCTTAGCGGTGCGTATATCTTCGACCGCACGGCCATCCTTAGCCTCGACTACGAGTATGCCAACATCGGTGGTACACGTCTGCGGGAGACAACGGCCGACAGCTACTATCACTCGACCGATGTGTATGCTGCCGACAACGATGCCATCCGTAGTGACTTCGGTGGCCAGCATACCCTGCGCGCTGGCCTCGAGCTCAATGCTACACGTCGCCTCGCTCTGCGTGCCGGCTATCGCTATACCTCCAAGCCTGGCTATGCGAGTGGTGTCGATCAGGATGTGCCCGACCTCGAGGCCTATACGGCTGGTACGGTGGTGCACTATCGTCTGCCAGGCGTCCTCAATAGCTTCTCGCTAGGTATGGGCTATCGTCTATCGCCCTCGTGGACGCTCGATGTGGCCTATACGCATATGTCGCAGACCGATAGAGTGCTCGCCTTCCCCTTCATCAAGGATATACGCATCAAGCACGATGTCAAGCCTATCACGGCTATCAAAGACCTACAGGCGCGCCATCAGCTGAGTGCTACGATTAGCTACCGCTTCTAAACCCCTAGAGGGTCTACATCGATCTATGAAGAGAGGCTACCGCCCCCACGGGGGCGGTAGCCTCTCGCTATATATAAGCCTCTCGAGGGAGAGGGCGGGGGGCTAGAGCGACTGGATCTTGGCGATCAGACGCTTTGCATGGTCGAGCGCATGCCCTACGTGGTCGGCTAGGGCTGGGCTGTAGCCGAACGACACCACCGAGCCCTGATAGTCCATACCGCAGTAGGCGGCTAGGGCACGCGAGGGCGCCTCGATGATATTGATGTTGTCGGGGAGATAGAAGTCCTCACCAGCACCTGTGGTGAATGAGTGGACGAACTTCTTGCCATGGAGCTTGTCGCCACCCTCGCCGAAGGCGAAGCCGTAGTGTAGTACGGTGTCTTCCCACGTCTTGAGTAGGGCAGGGATGTTGAACCAAAACGTAGGGTGCTGCAAGACGATGACGTCGGCGGCCACGAGGGCAGCCTGCTCGGCCTGTACATCGATGCGATGGTCGGGGTAGAGGGCCTCGAGGTGGCGTACCTCTACGTTGTCGAGCTTGCTCAGCTCTGCTACGATAGTCTTGTTGGCTACGCTAGCATCATGATAGCTATGCGCATGGATGACGAGTACTTTCATTCTTTCTTGTCTTAATTGTTATTTAACTGACTGTACGGGAGTATAACAATTCGCCCTGCACGATTGTTGTACCTATGAGTAATCATTACAAACAAAGCGAAGTTATGAAATGTAAACCCATTCTAGCCACACTCGTGGCCACCCTCAGCCTCGCGCTAGGCAGT
>JBHACB010000029.1:0-7527 GCA_041854325.1 Porphyromonas sp. | reverse complement strand
GATCCTTGGAGAAGTAGGTATTGGCAGCCGATTTGATCCCCACAGCATTGTAGAGGAAGTCGAGCTGATTGAGATACATCGTCAGGATCTCTTCCTTGGTGTAGAAACGCTCGAGCTGTACGGCGATCACCCACTCGATCGGCTTCTGCATCACACGCCCTAGCTTCGTCTTGGCTCGTTCGGTGTAGAGTTGCTTGGCGAGCTGCTGAGAGATAGTACTACCTCCACCAGCTCCTTTCTGACCGAGTATCCCCGTCTTGACCACCGCACGCCCTAGACCACGGAAATCGATACCCGAGTGGTCGTGGTAGCGAATATCCTCTGTGGCGATGAGGGCATTGATGACATTGGGCGAGATCTCTTCGTAGGGCACATAGATACGATTGTCACGGCTAGTGGCGTACGAGCCTATGATCTCACCATCACTCGATAGGATCTGAGAGGCATACTTGTTTATGGGGTTCTGTAGCTGCTCAATCGGAGGCATATAGCCTATCCACCCCTGGGCAATAGCGTAGAAGATGATCACCAAGCTGATGAGCCCTACACCGAATGCTATCCATAGGAAGAGGACGATCTTACGTTTCATAACTCTCTTGTAGTTGTTTTATTCCTTTTCTTTGATGAGGCCATGGCGATAGGCCGAGAGTAGACGCTTGAGGTCTTCGACCTGATCGGCAAGTATCTTGCCCTTGTCAGTATCCTGTACCAGCATACGATGCGAACTAAACTCACGTACCACCGACACACTCTCGATATCCTCCATATGCTCGATGGCCTCCCTTGTGGAGCTAAATGGATCGTGTTTGACCAGATGTAAGCCATGAGAGTTGAAGATAAGCGTGTAGCCTGCTATGCCTGTGCTTGACTGATAGGCTCGGCTAAAGCCCCCGTCGATGAGCATCAGCTTACCGCCCGACTGTAGTGGATTCTCACCCTTGCTCGCCTTGACAGGTACATGCCCATTGATGATGTGTGTATCGGGGCCCTCTAGACCAAACTCAGCGAGGATACGTTCGCACACCTCCTGCTCTAGGCGGAAGATGTAATAGTAGCCCTTCTGCTCGTGATGCGTCTCCTTGTCGGCAATGAAGTAACGCTCGAGTGTGGTCATGGCACTCTTGTCGAAGAGAGGCGAGTCTGCCCCACACCATAGATACCACATATAGTCTACTGCATCCTCGTGCTCGGGGCTATCGGCAGCACTGCGGTGAGCGAGGCGTACGTATTCGTCTACCTTGTCCATCAGCTCACGCCCAGCGTAGCGCTTGCGCCCCACGCGCACCTTCTTGAACTCTCTGTCCTCCGTCATCGGTATCGAGGCGTGGAAGAGTAGGTTCTGATTGTAGGCAAGATACATACTCCCCTTGCGATAGAGGAAATCCACATGCTTGCGAAGCTTCTCGCTGTGCGTGAACGAATGGCGTAGGCGAGCCACTACCTCAAGCTCGTCCTCGGTGAGACGATAGGGATCAGCAGGATCTACGGTAGGGAGATTGTTGTCGAGCATCGGGTAAGCGACACCATTGGGCAATGTGATGGTGCCAGCCTCGCGATCCCAATGCTTGAAGAGATTGCGACCATCCATACCATACTCAGGGTGGCGAGCTATGATAGCAGCCTCGAGCTTGAACTGTATGATGGCTATCGCCTTGTGCATTTGGCTCAGGAGATAGAGGCTCTTGTCGTCGTACGATTGGCTATCGGCTCCGACCTTGGGCTTGAAGCGTGTACAAGGGTCGTCGGCATACATCTCCATGGCAAAGCGTGCGAGAGGCAGCAGATTGATGCCATAGCCTCCCTCTAGGGTCTCTAGATTGGCATAGCGTAGAGCGATGCGGATGACGTTGGCCATACTCGCTGTATTGCCCACAGCAGCCCCCATCCATAGGATGTCGTGGTTGCCCCACTGGATATCTACGTTGTGGTATGACAGGAGTTTGTCCATGATCACATGGGCTCCAGGGCCACGATCGTAGACGTCTCCCACGACATGTAGGTGATCTATAGCTAGGCGCTGTATAGTCTCACTCAGAGCGATGATGAAGTCCTCGGCATGGCCCGTCTCGATGATTGAGTGCATGATACCATTGAGATAGGCCGACTTCTTGCTATTGAGGCTGTCCTCGTGAAGTAGCTCTTGAATAATGTAGCTATACTGCTCGGGCAGAGCCTTGCGTACCTTACTGCGGGTGTACTTCTCGCTCACACGCTGACAGACCTTGATGAGCTGGTTGAGTACCACAAGGTACCAGTCCTCCATGGAGATCTCCCTCTGGCGCACCAGCTCAAGGCTCTCCTTGGGATAATAGATGAGGGTACAGAGCTCGCGTAGCTCCTGCTCACGCACTCGGCCACCGAAGAGCTCATTGACCTTGATACGTATAGTCCCTGAGGCATTCTTGAGCACATGGATAAAGGCTTCGTACTCGCCATGTATATCTGCAAGGAAGTGCTCCGTCCCCTTGGGTAGGTTGAGGATAGCTTGCAGGTTCATGATCTCACTAGCGGCACTAGCGGCCGTGGGGAATTGCTTAGAGAGCAGACTCAGATACTTCAGTTCCTTTGCACTGGGTTCCATATCAGTATATTAGTTTAGTCGTTCGACTTGTTTGACGCCTACAGCGCCACGTATTTTCTTGATCAAGTTACTCATACTATTGCGTCCGCTGACCTTGAGCATGAAGGTACCGCGAAATATGCCATCGCCCGAGTCGATCGAGTAGCTCCTTAGTAGGCAGTCCTTCTCCTTCTTGATCAGAGATATTACATGCGTTACTACGGCTATATCGTCGCGTCCTACCACCTCTATCTGCACAAGGTGCGAGGTAGAGGCATCTAGCCCGGCCCATTTGGCAGATAGCACTCTGTGGCCAGTGCGCTCTATCATATCGGGGGCATTGGGGCAGTCTAGGCGGTGTATCTTGATGCCTCGAGTGGAGACGAAGCCGAAGACCTGATCTCCATACACAGGTTGGCAACACTTAGCAAAGCTGTACTCGACCCCCGAGAGCCCTTGGTCTATGATCAGTACTTCGCTAGAGGCTACGCTAGAAGGGTCATTGACCTCTCCCTCGGGCAGGGCTACGAATTCGCTCGCTCCACGTACAGGCGCAGTGCCCTGCACCTGGTCGCGCTGAGCACTGTCGCTGCGTAGCTCAGTTTCGTACTGATCAATGAAGACCTGTGGATCGAGACGATCATTGGTGAGGTCACGGTAGAAGTCCGATAAAGCCCTGTAACCTCTCTTGGCCGTGAGGCGTACGAATAGGGCTTCGTTGTATGGGAGCTTTCTGTTCTTGAGCCTGCGCTGTATCATCTCCTTGGCCACAGCGATACCAGCCTCTTCCTCGGCTCTCAGTATCTGGCGTATGCGCGCCCTCGCTCTCGTACTGACGACGATGGAGAGCCAGTCCTGCTTGGGGCTCTGCTGAGGGCTGGTGATGATCTCTACAGCATCGCCATTGTGTAGCTGATACTTGAGCGAGACATTCTTGCCATTGACCTTGCCCGATATGGCTTGTGCCCCTACCTTGCTATGAATACTAAAGGCGAAGTCGAGCACCGTAGCTCCCTTGGGCAGCTTGAGCACCTCTCCTCTAGGCGTAAAGACATAGATCTCCTGCGCCTTGAGTGTCATCATAGAGCTCTCCAGGATGTTGCGCTTGTCGCTCTCGGCATTGTCTCGTACAGCCTCTAGTGTCTCACGTACCGAGGCAAGAAACTCATCTAGACCTCCCTCACTCTTGAGGCCTTTGTATCGCCAGTGCGCTGCCACCCCCTGCTCGGCAATGGCATCCATACGGCGAGTACGTATCTGCACCTCTACCCAACGACTCTGAGGGCCTAGCACTGTGGTATGAAGGCTCTCGTAGCCGTTGCTTTTGGGTATCGAGATCCAGTCCTTGAGGCGTTCGGGATTGGGACGATACATATCGGTAATAACCGAATACACCTGCCAGCAGAGCTGACGCTCACGCTCCCGAGGTACGTCCAAGATGATACGTATGGCGAAGAGATCGTAGATATCCTCAAAGCTCTGCTTGCGTAGCTTGTTGTGTATCGAGCTAATGCTCTTGGTGCGCCCTTTGATCTCATAGGGCACATCGAGAGAGGCATCGAGTGCTTTCTTGACGGGGTCGATGAAGTCGCGGATATAAGCATCGCGATCGTCCTTGGTCTCCCCGAGTTTGCGCACGATGTAGTCGAAAGTCTTGCGATCTCTCCACTTGAGGCACAGGTCTTCCATCTCGCCCTTGATCGTATATAGCCCTAGCCTATGGGCGATAGGTGCATAGAGAAACGATACCTCTACCGCTAGGGCAAGGCCATCCTCGGAGCTATAGATATACTTGGCATGGCGTAGGCGATAGAGGCGATCTGCGATAATGAGCAGCACCACACGTATATCCTCGGCCATGGAGAGGAGCAGATTGTGAAAGTTTTCGCTACTGATAGACTCTTTGCGCAGATACAGAGCCGAGGCACGATGCAGTAGCTTGATGAGGCGTAGTGCTTCGTTGCCAGCTACACGTTCCACCTCGCGCTCCGACACTTTGCACAGGGCTACAGGACGTAACAGGATCAGGGCTAGCAGACTAACGCTATCTAGGTGTAGCTCTTGGCTGGCTACACGAGCCACCTCCAGCAGTAGTACCAACGGATGTAGTTTATCACTATGCGCTGTATCTGTCGGTGCGAACGCCCCAGCCTCATAGGCCTCTACTACTAGGGTGTACAGAGCTCGCCGCCCATCCCGATCGAGATGAACCGATAGGGCTCTCGCTAGTGCAAGCCCAGCACCTATTAGGCGCGCCTTATCCTCCGCAGTCAGTCTCATAAAGCTGTAAAAGTATAAAAAAATACCCGCTCTTGCAAGATATACACTCCATATCGCCTCATACACTGCACAATACCCTAACCTTCTCTTGGTTCATTGTCGAGGACTAACTCCCCTCAGTCGTCTAGGTCTTGGCACAGCAATGCCCACCTATTCTCTACCTCAGAGACACGAACCACACTTAACCGCCGCTCTCCTCAATATCAACGTAGATCAACATTCAATATCGATGAAGGACAACATTCAATATCGACCAAAGCGATCATTCAATATCGACTGCGACGATCATTATCAGAGCCCGCTATTGGTACTACGATCAGAACGTCTAGGATAGAGTGAATGATACATGAGTATGGACTTCTTACACTTGACACATCGAGCACAATCGTCTAAACTATTTCCTTTTACCAACTCTATCACTTGCTCATCTATCATTACTAATATAAACACATCACAAGATGACCATCATTGGTAAATGACAAATAGAATGCCATCAAGATAACCACAAACACAAAATCGAGCAAACAGATATTTTTACACACAAAGAGGATAACAACATCAGATATTTTGATTATATTTGTCGTGTAATCTTTAGGTTTACCACGTGGAGGGGCGATGCAACGTACGCCAACTACACGGGTATATGTAGGACTCTAACGCTCAATTATTATGAGTAAGCTATTCGACAGCTGGGATCGAACCATAAATAGGCTCTTCCCGACGCTCAAGATGCAAATCACGGCCCTAGTGCTAGCAGGGAGCTTCGTCGGAGTGTCTGCTTACTTGGTCTATGTGTCCAAAGCCTACAGCTATCTCAGCGATAGCCCCGAGGTCTGCGTCAACTGCCATGTGATGGGACCCTACTACGCTACCTGGCAGCACAGCTCGCACGCCAATGTGGCGACGTGCAACGACTGCCACGTTCCCCACACGAGCCTATTGGCCAAGTATATGTTCAAAGCCAAGGACGGTCTACGGCACTCGACCGTCTTCACCCTCAGGGGTGAGCCTCAGCGCATGCAGGCTATCCCCGAGGCGCAGGCCGTGATCTATGCGAATTGCGTTCGTTGTCATGCTCAGCTCAACCAAGAGTTTGTGCGTACCGGACACCTCACCGCACAGCAAGTGAAGCATGCAGAGGATCGTGCCTGCTGGGACTGCCACCGCGATGTCCCTCATGCTGGCAAGACAAGCCTCTCGGCAACACCCGATGCTATCATCCCATATCCCAAGTCCCCTGTGCCTGCGTGGCTCAAGGGGCAACTAGAGAAGAAATCAACTTAAACAGCACTACTATTATGAGTACCAAACGTAAGCTAAAGCCCTGGCAAGGCTGGACAATATTCGGTGGCTCGATGGTCGTAGTCTTCTGCCTCGGGCTACTAGCGGCCTCTGTCACGGAGCGCAGAGCCGAGGTGGCAAGCATCTACGCCAACAAGAAAGACAGCATTGCCCCCCTAGAGGCGCGCAACGAGATGTATCGGGGCAACTACCCACGCGAGTACGAGACGTGGGTGATGACGAGCGATACGACGTTCGAGAGCGAATTCAACAGCAGCCAAGCCGTAGACGTCCTCGCTCAGAGGCCCAATATGGTGGTGCTGTGGGCTGGCTATGCCTTCTCTCGCGACTACACGACGCCTCGTGGACACATGTATGCTATCCAGGACGTAGTACGCACCCTGCGCACAGGACATCCAGGTATCGATGGAGCTACCGATATGCAGCCTGCTACCTGCTGGGCCTGCAAGAGCCCCGATGTGCCTCGTATGATGCAGGCTGTAGGCGTGGACACTTTCTACAAAAGCAAGTGGAGCACTATGGGAAGCGAGATTGTCAACCCTATCGGCTGTGCCGACTGCCACGATCCGGAGACGATGTCGCTACATATCTCGCGCCCTGCTCTAGTGGAGGCTTTTGCTCGCCGAGGGATCGACATCAATCAGGCCTCGCATCAAGAGATGCGCTCACTCGTGTGTGCACAGTGCCACGTAGAGTACTACTTCAGGGGTGAGGGCAAGTACCTTACCTTTCCTTGGGACAAGGGCTTCACCATGGAGGATGCCGAGCGTTACTATGATGAGGCCGAGTACTACGACTACATACACACGCTCAGCAAGGCTCCTATCCTCAAGGCTCAGCATCCCGACTTCGAGATTGCTCAGCAAGGTATTCATGCTCAGCGTGGCGTATCGTGCGCAGACTGCCATATGCCCTACATGAGTCAGGGAGGCGTTAAGTTTAGCGATCACCATATCACTAGCCCACTGGCCAAGATAGATCGTACCTGCCAGACCTGCCACCGCGAGAGCGAGGAGGTTCTGCGCCAAAACGTTTTCGAGCGCCAACGTAAGGCCAATGAAGTGCGCAATCAGCTCGAGACAGAGCTCGCCAAGGCACATCTAGAGGCGCAGTTTGCCTGGAGCAAGGGAGCTACTGAGGCCGAGATGCAGCCTGTACTCAAGTATATACGCCAGTCGCAGTGGCGCTGGGACTATGGTGTAGCCTCACACGGGGCCTCGTTTCATGCACCTCAGGAGGTAACACGCATCCTAAGCAATGGACTGGAGCGAGCCATGCAGGCACGCCTCGAGGTGGCACGTGTGCTAGCCAAGCATGGCTACACTGATATAGTGCCTCTGCCCGATGTATCTACCAAGGAGAAAGCACAGCGCTACATAGGCCTC
>JBHACB010000028.1:0-4618 GCA_041854325.1 Porphyromonas sp. | reverse complement strand
GAGATAGAGGCGAGAGCCTCCTTGGCGGCAGTGAAGGCTTCGGTACCAGCACCGAGCACTTCGCCCTTCCACAGCATAGCTTCACCCTTGAGGGCGAGGGTAGCATTCTTGCTCCAGTACGACTTCTTGCCACGCCAGTTGGTCGCCCCTGCCTCTGTATAGAGCTGTAGCGACTGCGCTATATCGGCCTCGATCTGAGTCATCACATCGGCCTTGGGTGAGCGAGGCGCACGCAGGCTAGCGATATTGCTGAGCGACTCTGACGTCATAGGCTCCGTGATGAGGATCACGTCGCCATAGGCCTTGAGCAGGGTGAAGTAGATATAGGCGCGCATACCATAGGCCTGGGCGAGCATGTTCTTGCGGTCGTTCTCGTTGTAGAACGTAGGCTTAGGAGCGTTGGCGATGAACTTATTGAGGTGGTAGATCTGCACGTAGAAGCCTGCCCAGTTGGTGAAGACAGGGGCCGTTACAGAGAAGTTGTTATTGACAAGGGCATCGTCATTGGGCGTCTCCACCGTCTTGCCTCCCCACAGGTCGGCACGCGTCTCACCCATCGAGATGAAGGTCATCGTGTAGTTACGAAAGCCAGACATCAGCCCCACATGCGCACTACGTACCCCGTCCTCTGTATCCCAGAAGCCGTTCTCAGTCAGCTCACTAATGGGCTTGAAGTCGAGGTTGCACGACGTCAGCGACAGGGCGCCGACGAGCAGCATTGCTATATACTTTTTCATTATAGTCCTAGTTGATTAGAATGTGATATTGGCACCCAGGGTGAATGAGCGAGGCACGGGGAACGTACCGCTATCGATACCACCTAGGCTCTCGGGCATAGCACCCGAGTATGCGGTGAAGTAGTGGAGGTTGGAGCCCGTGAGGTAGAGGCGTACACCCTTGACGAAGCCACGGAAGAGGGGCTTGTCGTGGTTGTAGCTCAGCGTTACCTCACGCAGAGCGAAGTAGCTACCCGACTCTACAGTCATCGAGCTGAGCGATGAGATAGAGCTATCGCCACCAGCGTAGAAATTGTGCTGGGGGTCGGTGAATGTGAAGCGAGGATACTTGGCATTGATATTGGTAGGCGTCCACGTGTCGAGGAGCTCGATAGGCATACCTTGGTTGCCCTGCACCTGCGAGAGACCACGTACCTTCGACACATTGACGATGCTATGGCCGAGAGCGAAGTCGGTCTTGATGTAGAGGCCCCAGCCCTTGTAGCTGAGGTCGGACGAGAGCCCTCCGATGAGGTCGGGCGTCGTACGGCCTAGTACCACGCGGTCGCGGCTGTCGATCTTGTTGTCGCCATTGATATCACCCCAGATAGCATCTCCGAGGAACTGCTTGTTCTTGGTCGTAGCGAAGTCTACCACACGGCCAGCATGGGCATCGAGGTCTGCCTGCGTACGGTACACCCCATCGAAGCGATAGCCGATGATGAGGTCGTAGCCAAGGCGTTCGCCCTCCTGCAGACCACCTACGAAGCGCGTAGGATAGACGCCATTGACTGCAGCTTCACCGGTATAGATCTCGTGAGCACCCTGCTGGTTGCGGATCTGTCCGTTGTAGGGGAGCTTCTTGGCGTAGCTACGCACGTGGGTTAGGTTGGCCCCTAGCGTCCAGTTCCAGTCCTTGCCCTTGAGGACATCGGCCGAGAGCTGTAGCTCTATACCGCGGTTCTGTAGCGTACCATTGTTGGTATCGATGGAGCTCCAGCCCTGGTGGATAGGTAGCGTGAGGCCCGAGATCTTGTCCGTTACGTTGCGGATGAAGAAGTCGGCCATCAGCGTGATGCGGTTGTCAAATAGCCCTAGGTCAAGACCCATATTGAGCGTATTGGAGCGCTCCCAGCGTAGGTTCATGTTGGGCAGAGAGCTTGTTACGAAGCCCTTCTCCGAGTCGTAGGTAGAGGTAACGCCATAGAGCCCCTGTACCACGTAGTTGCCCAGCACCTCGATGTTACCATTCACACCATAGCTCATACGAGGCTTGAGGCGAGAGATCACGTTGGCGAGGCTGCTGTTCTTGAAGAAGTCTTCGTTGTGCACGTTCCACCCGAGCGATATACCAGGGAAGAAGCCGTACTTGTCGTTGCCTAGGCGGCTAGTACCATCGTAGCGGAAGGTGAGCCCTACGAGGTAGCGCATCTTGTAGTCGTAGTTGAGCTGACCGAAGAGCGACTGCACAGCATACTCCGAGTGTGTCGAGCTAGGCTTGCCCTCTGCCTCAGCACCTACGTTCATCGTGGGGATGAGGTCATTGGGGGCATTCTTGGTAGCAGCACTGAGCCCGAAGGCACGCTGCTCAAAGTACTCGGCACCCAGCAGAGCAGTGATGTTGTGGTTCTCCTTGATCGTCGTATTGTAGTTCGCTAGAGCCGTCAGCTGATTGCGAAGCGTGCGCGAGTGCGAGATGCTAGAGACGCGCGACACGTCTAGGCTACCCTGGTTCATGCGCGCTAGGTTGAAGTTCTCGTCCATTACGCCCGAGGCAAAGTGATTGCCACGTAGCGTGAAGGTGAGGTTGTCAAGCATCTTGTAGTCGAGCTGAGCGGAGGCCGTGAAGCGTTGCTCGAGCGAGCTACCGCGAAACTTATCCTTGTAGTACAGAGCATTACCAAAGTGGAAAGCCGTACCAGGATAGGGGCGATTGCTGTCGCTACCATCGGCATTGGCATACCAGAAGCGTGCCGTAGGTGCCTGACCAGCACTGCGCTGGAACATGTTGGTCGCATTGGCATAGGGCTGGGTAATGTTGGAGTGGATGTACATGATGCTCGAGGACACCTTCATCTTGTCGTTGATCTTGTACGAGCCGTTGAAGGTCATCGATAGGCGCTTCATGCTAGAGTTGACAGCTAGCCCCTTGTCGTCGAGCATGCTCAGGCCGAGGTAGTAGGTGCCCTTGTCATTGCCACCATCGAAGGCCAGCGAGTACTCCTGCGCATGGCTATTCTGGAAGGCAGCATCGAGGAACATACCCGAGTTGTCCTGGAAGATCAGCGTCTTGGTAGGATCTAGGGGGTCCTTCATGGAGCGCCAGCGAGGTAGGTCGAGCAGGTGCTTGTTGGCATCCGTCAGGTACATCGTCGTGTAGTACGAGTCGAGGGTGTTGCCCGACGAGGCCGAGTTGTTGTTGCCACTCAAGAAGGCCTCGAAGTGTGTAGGACGGTTCGTTACCGTGCGGAAGTGCGCGATACCCTCGCGGATATAGCGGATGAAGTCCTCAGGGCCAGCGTAGGTGATGGCATCCTTGGGGCGATTGTTGATCGTATGCTTGGTACGGAAGGTAATGCTAGAGCGACCAGCCTTACCACTCTTGGTCGTTACCAAGATCACACCATTGGCGGCACGTGCACCATAGATAGCTGTCGAGGCGGCATCCTTGAGCACTTCGATAGAGGCTATGTCGTCCGAGTTGAGCCCAAAGAACGAGCTGGGGACACCATCTACCAAGATCAGTGGCGAGCCCGAGCCGTTGAAGCTCGTACCACCACGTAGCGTTAGGTTGGGCGTAGCACCTGGCTGACCTGTCGTCTGCGTAACGCGTAGCCCTGGGATAGTACCCTGTAGGGCAGTGGCTACGTTGGAGCGAGGCGCGCTAGCCAGCACCGTGTTGTCGAGCTTGGCTACCGAGGTAGTCATCTGCGAGCGCTTCTGCGTCGAGTAACCCACCACCACTACGTCATCGAGTACAGAGAGTGCCTCCTTCATCGTAACGTCAAAGCTCTTACGCCCACCGAGAGCCAGCTCTACATCGGCATAGCCGAGGTAGGTAAACTTAAGCCCCTTGGCACCAGCAGGTACCTGAAGCACAAACTTACCATCGAGGTCGGTCGTAGTACCTACACCTGGATGACCTACTACTATCACCTGCACAGCCACGAGGGGCTCCCCCTTGTCATCACGCACCTGGCCTGTTACCTTGACCCTCTGCGTACCTTGGGTATTGTGGACTTCACTTGCGCTAGGCGACGCTGCATAGAGGGCGGGGGTGCCTCCACCAGCTAGGAGTCCGAGTAGCACTGCAAGCGCTTGGGGCTTGTAGTTGCCAAAATCGTAAGATTTCTTCATATGAATACTATTAACACATAATCTATTCTCACTACCTATCTACATCTACTGAGATACAGCCCATGCGATCTCCAATCTAAGCAAAAGAAAAGAGTAGCTATATCAATATTATATCCATAGCTACCCAATCTTATTCCCTATAGACGCACCACTAGAGAGCATTTAGCCTCAAAAGAAGTGCCTTTAGGTTCGGCAAATATAGCAAGTAGATTTGACTTGGGCAATAGCCCCCTATTTTTATTGCACACATAAAGCCAAAAACAAGCTAGCAAAGCATGCACCATCCGAATATTTATAAATATACTGCCCTCAAAAGCTCAATAAACACAAAAATCAGGAGAGAAGAAGAGACGAGAAAAGAGGCTAGCGATCAGTGGGGGCAGGGGGGCAGAGAGGAGAACGGGAGAACGAGAGATGGGGTGAGAAGAGAGAGTAGCGGTAGAGGCTTAGGCTCCGAGGGAAGAGCAGAGGGCTTAGGAGAGGTAAGGGTAAGGACAGGGAGAGACAAGGACGAGCACTGAGAGGACAGGGGAAAGGCAAGGACG
>JBHACB010000027.1:0-15612 GCA_041854325.1 Porphyromonas sp. | reverse complement strand
TTTGGCATTCGGTAAAGAGCTTGTCGCCCTGCTTGTCTACAACACGAAACTCTAGAGCTCCATCATCGAGTAGAATGCGGGCACCAACAGGTACGTCCTTAACGAAGTTGATGTAGTTCACATTGATGAGTTCGTTGTTGGTGGGCACATCAGGGTTGGCCATGAAGACCACCTTGTCTCCAGCTGTGAAGACACGCTTCTCCTCGGGATTGCCCTCGAGTACGGTCGTACGTACTTCTGGACCTTTGGTGTCAAGGAGTACAGCTACATCACGGCTAACGGCACGTGTATTGTTGATTACCTCCGTGATCCCTTCCTTGGTCATGTGTGCAGTGTTCATGCGTACTACATTCACTCCAGCCTCTACGAGTGGGCGAAGAAACTCTACGCTACAGCGGAGGTCCGAGATAGTGGCGACAATCTTTGTCTTTTTCATCTTGTTCTTAACTTATTTGTTATTGCGAATAATTCTAATCGTTCATTCTATTCGTCAAGGCCTCTATGGCCAAGCGATAGCTATCGAGACCGAAGCCCGTGATAATGCCAATGCAAGCAGAAGCGATGAGCGACTGGTGTCGATATGCTTCACGTGCATGTATGTTGCTGATATGTACCTCTACGACAGGGATAGTTATGGCGCGTATGGCATCGAGTATCGCTATAGAGGTGTGGGTATACGCTCCGGCATTGAGCACGATGCCTTGTACTCCACGCGCTTCAGCTTCGTATAGCGCCTCAATGATGCCTCCCTCACAGTGGCTCTGCTTGTAGCTAAGCTCTAGAGCAGGGTAGCGATCGACAAGCTCCGCAAGTAGCTGCTCCATAGACCGCACACCATAGACCTCGGGCTCTCTATGCCCGAGATTGGCTAGATTGGGGCCATTGATGATAGCAAAATGCATACTTGCGATTGAGACTAAACTTCTTTGTTTTACCTTTGCAAAGATACGAATTATTCTCATTAAGGCTATCATACATTGGCAATAGAGTTACTTAGAGAGCAATATCTCTCCTATCTCCGCTTCGAGCTGGCCCTATCTCCTCACAGCTGTAGCGCCTACATCGATGATGCGAGCAAGCTCGTGGCGTGGATGCAGGAGGCTGGTCTTGCCTATACTGATCTTAGCTACCAGTGTTTGCAGGGCTTCGTGGCCAGTCTCTATGACCTAGGGATACAGCCTCGATCGATAGCTCGCATTATCTCGGGCATACGGAGCTACTGTCGTTGGCTAACGCTCGAAGGCTACCTAGACACCGATCCCACAGAGCTTCTAGAGACACCTCGTATAGGTCAGCATCTACCCAGCGTGCTATCCGTGGAGGAGGTAGATGCAGTGATCACAGCAGCAGGGAGTAAAGGAGGAGTGGAGGGCCAACGCAATAAGGCAATCATTGAGATGCTCTTTAGCTGTGGTCTACGTGTTAGCGAACTATGCCAATTACGCTTCTCGGATCTCTCCCTTGATGAAGGCTATATCAGAGTGCTCGGCAAGGGGCGCAAGCAACGCCTCGTGCCCATTAGTCCTACAGCAGTAGTCGAGCTACAAAGTTATCTCTCAATGAAGCGCCCTGTACCGCAGCGAGGGCAGGAGGACTTTGTTTTCCTGAGTCGTAGGGGTAAGGCAATCTCTCGCATCATGGTCTTCGTTATGATCAAGGAAGCTGCACATATGGCAGGCATAACCCAGGAGATAAGTCCACATACCTTCCGACATAGCTTCGCCACATCTCTGCTCGAGGGTGGTGCCAACCTCCAGGCAATACAGCTCATGCTGGGACACGAAGATATTGCTACGACGGAGATCTACACACATATCGATCGCGGAAAACTTCGCGAACAAATCGAGCGTTATCACCCTCGCAACAAACGATAATCGTTGCCATCGACAGCCACTCAATAACAGATAGGATAGAGATGACGTGCGGGCATATATCATCTCTCCCATTCCTCATATTAAACATAATACTCCTTATAAAATAGATGTATGTGTGCGGACTTAAGTCCTCACTCCAATCGGCACATCTCAGCCTCATTGCCACACAGATCTCTTGTACGAGAGACATCAATATCGAAGATTTCCTTTTGAGAAGAAACTTGCTCGGTCGACATTGAATGATCGTTTCGGTCGATATTGAATGATCGCCTCAGCCGATATTCAATATCCTCGTTAGTCGATATTCAATGCAAATGAATCTGAGCGACTCACTGGCCTTGTAGTTTGCCTAGATGGAGCAATCTTCGGCTTTCTGTCCGATCGTCAATTCTCGCAAGGAGATGCTATTCTCTTTCTTTAGCGTATGCTGACAAATCGACATTTTATTCTTGATCCTAAAGAATAATGCCACATAGAGAGTGTGTATATAAATATTGAGGTCTTGAATTAGGAATTCTCGAACACGCAACCTGTCTCACTAGACGCTGATTTCCACAGATTGAATTTGATCTATGATTATCAAATACTCGTGTATCTGTATCCATATACAAGTATATTATATTACTAATATTCATCTGATAAGCGTATGATATCACAATCTTTGAATTCGATTTGCGTCCGTCCATCATATACACTACTGAGGATCTCCTGCAGATACACATGCAATATATTGTAATTCATATTATTGTATTGATTATAGAAAGTGTTTGTTTGATATTAGAGCACCCAAGAATTGACATGCCTACATAGAGGTGCCAGTATATCTCCGCTTTGTGTATCCGAATTCCAAACTTAGAATACTCAAATTCGAATTTATATTTATATATTTGCTTCGTATTTACAAACACCCAAGATATTGGACATTATGGCAGACTTTATAAACCTATCCGACATTGCTAGTCGCCTCAGAGAGGTATTGGAGCGTAGTGGGCTTAACGCAACTGATTTCTGTCGTGAAACAGATCTCGCACCATCATCATTCTCCCAGATGTTGAGTTCCAAGATAAAAGTCAACGTAGAGACGATAAATAAGATAGTACTGCGCTGGGGCGCTACGATAGACCCCCTATGGCTACTCCTAGGCGACAATGCTCCTACCTCGCCAAGAGGGGGCGATCTCTTTGCCTCCACTAGTAGTGACTCTACTCAGGAGATCTCAGCACCAGTAACAGAGCTTATCAGCGAAGTGGTACGACTCAAGGGAGCATTGGCCGACTCTAAGCCCAAGCGCATAGACAAGATCACAGTATTCTACACAGACAAGAGCTACGAAGTATATCGTCTCTGTCAAGATGAGTAGGTAGCCTCCCCTATGCTTCTACTTTAATACATCTACAAGTGAATCATAAACGAAGATTTGTAGCGCTATTTACTAAACTTTCTTATTCATTAAGTCCAGAAATATCGCTACCTTTGTAGTAGCAATACAAACAATACAAAGCAATGAGAACAAACCTCAGTTCACTTATCAAGCTCTCAGAGATCCCTGAGAAGTATTACCGCCCTGCCAATGCGCTGGAGGAGGCAGTACTTACTCGATATGAGAAGATCCCAGCTTATATCGCAGAGAGCGACAAAGAAGCCGCAGCTGTGCTGGCACGTCGCATTGCCGACGATATTCGCAAGGCTACGGCCACGGGCAAGCCCTATGTGCTCGGCCTGTCGGGTGGCGAGTCGCCCGTAGTCGTGTATCAGAAACTTATCGATATGCACCGCAGTGAAGGCTTGAGCTTTGCCAACGTGGTGGCAGTACTAGGATACGAATACTATCCACTGCCTGCTGATACAGCCGTGGGATGCCTAGCCAAGGTGCGTGATGAGTTTCTCAATCATATAGATATAGCTAGCGAGAATATCATCGCCCCCAACGTCTCTTGCCCTATAGAGGAGATCGCAAGCGAGTGCGCCACCTTCGAGGCTCGCCTCACTGCTTTGGGAGGTATAGACCTACTGATCCTAGGCATCAGTGCTAGCTCCGGCATTGGGTTCAATGCCCCAGGTACCAATGCCAACACATCTACTCGCCTCGTGGTGCTCGATCAGACATCGCGCAAGGAGGCCGCCAAGAGTATGTTCAATCATCTCGACAACGTCCCTCCTAGCGCCATTAGTTTAGGCCTAGGCACCATACTACGTGCACACAGCGTCGCCCTAGTAGCATGGGGTGAGAGCAAGTCTAAGCAGATTGCTCAGGCTATCGAGGGAACTTATTGCGATGCCGTGCCAGCATCGGTGCTACAGATGCATCCCAATGCCAAGGTCTACCTCGATCTAGGATCAGCCTCGTTACTCACACGCCTCAACCATCCTTGGCTCGTAACGAGCTGTGTGTGGAATAAGAAGCTTATTCGCCGTGCTATCGTTTGGCTCTGCGAGATCACAGGCAAGCCTATCCTCAAGCTCACCAACAAGGACTACACCGACAACGGCCTGGGCGAGCTAGTAGCAGAGTATGGCTCTGCGTACAACGTGAACATCAAGGTGTTTAACGATATTCAGCACACAATCACGGGATGGCCTGGAGGAAAGCCCAATGCCGACGATACCGATCGTCCCGAACGAGCCAACCCATATCCCAAGCGTGTCATCGTATTCAGTCCCCACCCCGACGACGATGTGATCTCCATGGGAGGTACCTATCGTCGACTGGTAGAGCAGGGACACGATGTGCATGTAGCTTATCAAACATCTGGCAATATCGCCGTGGGCGATGAAGAGGTGATACGCTATGTGAGCTTTTTGCGGAACGTATGCAAGCACTATGGTCGCGAAGATGACCCCGTGCTACAGAAGGCCGAGGAGATCCGCGACTTCCTAATGCATCACAAGAAAGAGGGGGAACCAGAGCGTCTCGATGTGCGCTTCATGAAGGGCAACATCCGTCGCGAAGAGGCTCGCACTGGTAGTCGCTTTGTGGGGCTCGACGACGATCATATTCATTTCCTAGACTTGCCATTCTACGAGACTGGGCTCGTAAAGAAGAACGACCTCAGCGAGGCAGACATCCTCATTGTCAAGAATTTCATTGAGAGTATCAAGCCTCATGAGATTTTCGTGGCTGGCGACCTAGCTGACCCTCATGGTACGCACAAGGTGTGCCTCGACGCTATCCTAGCAGCTATTGACCTATTTAAGCACGAGAAGTGGTATGCCGACGACTGCCGTGTATGGATGTATCGTGGTGCGTGGGCCGAGTGGGAAATCGAGCACATCGAGATGGCCGTACCTATGAGCCCAGAAGAACTACGCTTCAAGCGCAATAGCATCCTCAAGCACCAGAGTCAAATGGAGGCCGCTCCATTCCTTGGCGACGACGAACGTCTCTTCTGGCAGAGAAGTGAAGATCGCAATCGTGGTCTTGCTCAGCTATATGCTAGCCTAGGACTAGCTTCGTATGAGGCTATCGAGGCCTTCGTGCAATACCGCACTATAGAGTAAGCGAATACACCTCTATCGAAAAGGCAAGCGCATCACTCTCGCTCGAGAGTGATGCGCTTGCCTTTTCGATAGGTCTTTATCCTAGCCTCTATTTCTTGACGTTGGGTGCCTCAAGACCATAGCCACGCTTGGCATCTATCGACTTGAGAATAAAAGCCATAATGAAGGCTACGACCCCGAACGATGCGAAGACGAGCATGGCCACAGTGTAGTCCTTGGGGGCTCCCTCTGCGAGGTTGGCATTGGTCCTCTCGAGTACTAGCCCGATGATGTAGGGGACGGACATGAGACCAACATTTTGTATCCAGAAGATAGCCGAGTAGGCTGAGCCCAGTACCTTACCATCTATGAGCTTGGGCACGCTAGGCCATAGGGTGGCTGGAACTAGAGAGAATGACACCCCTAGTACTACGATAGCAATAAGGGCTACTGTAGTGTCTGTGGCTGTACCTCCAGCAAAGGGATAGAGTGCGAAGATCGTATGACTGATGATCATCAGCACACTACCGATGATGAGCATAGTGGCCCCCTTACCTACTCGATCGAGGAATGTACCAAGGAATGGCGTGATAATCATGGCACCTATGGGGAAGAGGCTGAAGAGCTTCGTGGCATAGCTTAGCTCAAAGCCGACTTTGTTCTGGAGCATTTCTGCAGCATATTTCTGGAATGGGAATATCGCAGAGTAGTAGAGTACGCACAGGATGGCCACGATCCAGAAAGCAGAGTTGCCAAAGACCTTAGCAAGGTCGCTAAAACGAAAAGGCTCTTCTTCCTCGTTCGACTCCCCCACTTCCTTGTCTAGTGCCTTATCCATAAAGCCATAGACAATATAGAGGAACAGGCCGATACATAGTAAGATCGTGCAGAAGATAACAGGGGCATTGATCGTCCCATACTTATCTGCTAGCCAAGGTGATATCCAGAATATAGAGAAGACGCCAAAACGGGCAATGGCCATCTCAATACCCATAGCAAGTGCCATTTCCTTACCTTGGAACCACTTGACTATAGCTCTAGAGACTGTTACCCCTGCCATCTCTGTGCCACAACCAAACAGCATGAAACCTAGGCAAGACATCTTGGCTGAGGCAGGCATCTCTGTCCAAAAAGAGTTGAGCAAATCGTAGCCAAAGCCTCCGGAGGCAAAGGGCTCGCTTAGTCCATAGACCTTGATGAGTGCCCCCAATACCATTAGTGAGCCCGAAAGAAGGGCTGTGAAACGAACACCCATTTTGTCAAGAATGATCCCTGCAAAGATCAAGAACCCTACAAACACATTGAGGAAGAACTCACTGCCAGCATAGAAGCCATAGACTGTGTCATTCCAGCCGATAGCACTCTCGAGCTGGCTCTTGATGGGAGAGAGCACGTCTACAAACATGTAGGCGAAAAACATGGTGAGCGAGAGTAGCACAAGGGCCCCCCAGCGTACATACCACTTGTCTCTCAGGCTTGTTGCCAATTGACTTGTCATAAGATTTATAGTTTAGAGTTAGTATTACTCAAATGAATGAGGAGGTCTGCGACCACGAAGTTGCTACCACCGACAAAAACAAGATCATTACTACAAGCATCGGCAATCGCCTGTTCGTAGGCTTGAGGTATGCTGTCGAACGTCTGTCCAGATAAGCCTAGGGGTAGTGCTAGCGTCGCCAGCGTGGTAGCCGGTAGAGCGCGTGCCACCTGCGCCTGAGCAAAGTAGTAAACAAAGCCTCGAGGCAGTAGAGCGAGCACAGAGCTCACATCTTTGTCTGCAGCCATACCTAGCACTACGCGAATAGTCGCATGGCTAGGGGCTAGGGCTTCTAGTTGCTCTACGATGAGAGCGATGCCAGCTTCATTGTGCCCTGTGTCGCAGATTACGAGAGGTGAGTGGCTCAGGATCTCCCAACGACCTCTCAGACCCGTAAGTGTAGTAACCTCTGCAAAGCCACGATGTACAGCTTCGGTAGGTATTGACAATGCCTGAGACAGGACAGCTACTGCCGTGAGTATCGTCTTAGCATTCTCACGCTGCGCCTCTCCAGCTAGAGTGCCTTGTATCTGTCCCCAGCCTTCCGTCGTATAGCACCACCCTACCCGATCTCTATGGCTATCCGTCACCAGTGAGCTCTCTTCGGCCCAATAGATAGGTGCCGAGCATGCTCGAGCTACAGCCTCTATCGTAGTACGGACGCCCTCACCACGCCCATTGCCTACGACCACAGGAATACTGGGCTTGATGATACCAGCCTTCTCCCGGGCTATCTCCCCTAGAGTATTGCCTAGAAACTGCATGTGGTCGAGGCTGATATTGGTAATAACGCTCAGCATAGGGGTAATAATATTGGTGCTATCTAGTCGCCCTCCAAGGCCGACCTCAATAACCGCAATATCCACTTGCTTATCACGAAAGTAGCATAAGGCCATCATCGTCGTCAGTTCAAAGAATGATGGCCTTATCTGCTCGATACATGCACGAGCCTCCTCGGTGAAGCGCACCACGTAGTCGGGGGTTATCTCCCGACCATTCACTCTAATGCGTTCGCGGAAGTCCACAAGGTGAGGTGAAGTGAAGAGCCCTACCCTATACCCTGCAGACTGCAAAATAGCAGCTAGTGTGTGCGATGTCGAGCCCTTGCCGTTGGTCCCTGCGACATGTATCGAACGGAAGGCTCGGTGTGGGTGCCCATAGTGAACATCTAGGGCCTCCACATTGCCCAAACCTGGCTTATAGGCACTCCCGCCTATCTGTTGATAGACGGGAGTAGTAGCAAATAGATAATCTATTGTCTCCTGATACGTCATTATATCCGCTTGATATAAGCCCGACGTGTCTTGTGATGTACGCGTTCGAAGTAGTTCCACTGCATCTGTACAGCAGCATTGGTCTCTAGCTCGGGGTTGCTCTCAGCATATTTGATACCATTGCGCTGGAATACAGGGATTAAGTCATCGAAGAGCAGAGCATTGACTCCCTTATTCTGATACTCGGGAATAACGCCAATAAGATACAAGTCTACGACAGGGTTACCCTTCATATACAGATCTTTGGCTAGATGTAGCCAACCTAGGGGATACATACTCCCTCTGGCCTTTTGTAAAGCCTTGCTGAGGTTAGGGATGGTGATAGCGAAAGCCACGACCTTATCATCCTCCTCGCGTACGATGAGCGTAACGAAGTCGAGGTGTATCATCGGGATATACTGCTTGACATAGTAGTCAATCTGCTCAGGTGTCAGCTCCGAGAAGCCGTATAGCACCGAATAGGCTTGATTGAGTGTCTCGAAGATACGATGGGCGTATGGCTCTACATCTTTGCGTGTCTTGAACTTAACTGTCTTGAGGCCATACTTTTTGCGCACGATCTCGGAGATGCGTCGATGCTTCTCGGGGATCGCGTCGGGGACAATGATCTTAAACTCCTTCCAATCCTGATCCTTCATAAAGCCAATACGCTCGAGCTGGCGTGGATAGTAGGCATAGTTGTATATCGTCGCCATGGTACCGATCTGATCAAATCCCTCTACGAGCATGCCCTCGTGGTCGAGGTCCGTGAAGCCCATGGGACCCTGGAGCATCTCCTTCTTGTGCGAGCGTGCCCACTTGGTAACGGCATCAAACAAGGCATCTACCACCTCATCATCGTTGATGAAATCTACGAACCCAAAGCGTGCATTGTTTTGGTTCCACGTCTCGTTCGCTCGATGGTTGATAATCCCAGCTATACGCCCCACGACTTCGCCATCACGATAGGCAAGGAAATAGGCTGCCTCGCAGAACTGGAAGGCTGGGTTTTTGTGAGGATCAAGCGTAGCCAGCTCATCGTTGATAAGCCCAGGGACGTGGTAGGGATTATTCTTGTAGAGCTTGAGGTTGAACTTGACGAACTTCTTCATGTCCGACCTCTCTGTTATCTGCTTTACTATTACCGACATATTGATGTTTTATTGACCGACCTCAAGCCCACGAGAGATAGGGGTCGGATTTATTATGCTATCTTTATCTCCTACAAATTTAAGCATTAAACTCAAATTAGACTAGTTTTGCTCCCTGCTAGAGCAATTTTGATGCCCAAGCAGGTAGCCACAAGACATCTCTATGGCAGACTGGAAAGATCGATTGGGTGTACTCTACAGTACCAATCCCGACTACCAATATCAGACTAATGAACCTCAAGAGCCCGACACCCTTGCTCCCAGTGCACAGCTCCTACGTGTGGGCATCAGTAGACGTCATCGGGCAGGCAAAGAGGTTACGGTAGTCTCGGGCTTCGTAGGGACTATGCCCGACCTCGAAGCCCTAGGTAAGCTACTCAAGCAACGCTGTGGCGTCGGGGGGAGTGTTAAGGACGGTGAGATCCTTATCCAGGGCGACCAACGCGATAAGCTCGTACATCTACTCCTCAATCTCGGCTATACACGTACCAAACGATCTAGCTAACATTCGGTTGGGAGCTAAACTCCTCTCGATAGACGTAGCCCTCTAGAGGTGACAACCCCGATACGTCACCAGCCTCTACCCTACTCTGTGGCGATGTCCTGGAGTTAAGGCTAGGGCTAACGCATTTTTCCCCTAGGGTGAACGAGGTGGTAACCCTAGGGCGAACGCCTCGTTCACCCTAGGCTTTTTGAGCTAGTCTACGATGGTATCTCCCTTCTATCAAAGCCATCACATCAAATTTTCGTCACATCCTTAACGTATTAATAGACAGCCTATATTCCTGTACTCCCTTCTCGTGATCTCAGCTTTGTGGGGACAAACCCTCATTGACAATCAATGAGTTATATTTTGATGCGGTGACTCTAGGTTAAGGTGTTGTCTATGTGAGGGGAGTTGTATATCTTTGTGGGGTACATCACTATAGCTATAGAGGTATGACTAATCGCTTAGCCCAACATATTGAGCAGCTCCTTCTGCGCCATCGCTGTGCGGTGCTTCCCTCTCTCGGAGGGTTCGTTTTGGAGAATAGGCCAGCGCGCTTTGACGCATATAGCCTGCTTGCCTATCCGCCCAGCATCGCTATCTATTTTCACGAGGGACTAACACACCAAGATGGACTTGTGGCAGAGAGTTATGCCAAGCTCTATGGTGTCTCTCTACGCAGAGCCCGCATCATGGTCGAGGACGATGTGCGACGCCTGCGCCAGGAGCTGGTGCGTCAGGGATACTTTATACTCGAGGGCATCGGCACACTGCATCTGAATGCCGAGGGGCGTGTGAGCTTCACTGACCAGCCTAGTAGCCGGCTCAATAGCCCTAGCTATGGGCTCTCCCCAGTGGCTCTCCCTGAGCTTTTGCCTATGCCTGTGCCAACCCCTCTATCAGAGGAGAATAGCACATCGCCTACTGTGGCACACCGCTATATCCATCTACGTATCCCCAAACGAGCATTAGGCTATGTCGCGGCCGTAGCTGTAGTGCTACTTGCCCTGCTCCCTTGGGGACAATGGACTAGTCAGCAAGAGGAGAGCTTCACGGCCAGCTTTGTCCCCACAGAGACCGCTGTGAAGACGATCCTCGGTACAGAGCCTGAGGCACCACAGATTGCTGAGGTCTCGACTGTAGAGTCTGCTACACCAAGCCCTTGGGTCGAAGCTACACCTGGTCGATACTATGTCATCATAGCCAGCGAGCACTCCGACAAGCGAGCACAGAGCCACTACGACTCAGCCCTAGAGGCAGGCTATCCCGAGCTACGCATCCTGCGAGGCAAGAAGACACATCGTGTGTCGGCAGCCTCATTTGCCAGCGAAACAGAAGCCTACACCTACCTCAAGAGCATCACCAATCAGGTGCGTGAGGCATGGGTATATAGACAACGCTAGAGCGTGTACTCACGATCAGAGCCAGCTTCTGTAGCGACCTCTCACAAGATCAAGGCCGAGGCGTTGCGTCTCGGCTTTGCCTCTTGTGGCATAGCTCGTGCCACGGAGGTCCCAGAGGCAGAGTATCGTGCTCTAGAGAGCTGGATAGCTGCGGGGTTACATGGCTCGATGAGCTACCTAGAGCGCAACGCTGACCTACGTCGTGACCCGCGTCTACTGGTACCTGGCACACGCTCCATCATCATGGTAGCCCTTAGCTACTACCCTCAAGAGCGACAGAGTAGCACTCTCCCTCAGTGGGCTACCTATGCTTATGGGCGCGACTATCATAGAGTGGTGAAAAGGCGCCTCGACAAGCTGCTCGACTATATCCGTACGCATATCGCTCCCGAGGTCTCTGGCCGAGCATTTGCCGACTCGGCTCCCCTACTCGAGCGTTACTGGGCTGTGCAAGCTGGACTAGGCTGGCGAGGCAAGCATGGGCTTATCATCGTACCTAGTATGGGGAGCTTTCATGTCTTAGGGGCGCTACTCGTAGATCTCGACCTAGCGCCAGATACACCCCTACCCAATAGATGTGGCACATGTACTCGCTGTATCGATCACTGCCCCACAGGAGCTCTATTGGGTCAGGGGCTCATGGATGCTCGTCGGTGTATCAGCTATCTTACCATAGAGCAGGGTGAAGAGATACCATTAGAGATTGCCCAGCGCATGGGCAACAGACTATATGGATGCGATACCTGCCAAGACGTCTGCCCATGGAATAGAAATGCTCGCCCTACGGTGATCGAAGATTTTGCCCCACGAGCCGAGATCCTCTCACTCAGTGCAGATAGGATAGAACGAATGAAGGAAGAGGAGTTTGACCTCCTCTTCGCTGGCTCCCCGATAAGGCGTGCAGGCCTGTCAGGTATACAGCGTAGCCTTAGGGCCATACGCCCCAATTTAAGCGACGAACCAAAAGAATAGAGAAAAAGGTATGATGACCAAGCCATTAGCTGAACGAATGCGTCCCAAGAGCCTAGAGGGCTACTTCGGGCAGAGGCACCTCGTAGGGCCCTCGGGGAGCCTTAGACAGATGATAGAGCAGAGGCGTCTGCCCAGCATCATCTTTTGGGGGCCTCCTGGCGTGGGCAAAACGACTCTCTCGGAGATCATCGCGCATAGTGTCGGAGCAGGCTTCCATGTGCTGAGTGCTATCAACTCTGGCGTCAAGGAGGTACGTGAGGTCATCGAGCGTGCTCAGAGCGACCAAACGAGCCTCTTCGGGGCAGGGCATCGTCCTATACTATTCATAGACGAGATACATCGCTTCTCCAAAAACCAACAAGACTCCCTCCTCGGGGCTGTAGAACGAGGCTTAGTTACCCTCATCGGGGCGACGACAGAGAACCCTAGCTTTGAGGTGATACGCCCCCTACTCTCGCGCTGTCAAGTCTATACGCTACACCCTCTCGACACCAGTGAGATCATTGCCCTATTGCATCATGCTCTCGCCACAGACGAGCTACTACGGGAGAGGCGCATAGAGCTGATTGAGACCGATGCTATAGTACGCCTAGCATCGGGTGATGCACGACGAGCGCTCAACATCCTAGAGCTCGTAGCCATGTCTACGACTGCCCACGAACTCGCCATAACCAACGAGCTCGTTACGAGCCGCATCCAGGAGAACCCCATAGCTTTCGACAAGGGAGGAGAGCTACACTACGATATTGCCTCTGCTCTGATCAAGAGCATTCGTGGTAGCGATCCCGATGCTGCCCTCTATTGGCTGGCTAGGCTCATTGAGGGGGGTGAAGATCCTTCCTTCATAGCGCGTCGCCTAGTCATCTCAGCGGCCGAAGATATTGGGCTAGCCAATCCCAATGCCCTGCTACTGGCTAATGCCTGCGCTGAGACACTTGAGCGTATCGGCTGGCCAGAGGGGCGCATCCCTCTAGCCGAGGCTACCGTCTATCTAGCATGTAGTGAGAAGAGCAACTCTTCCTATTTGGCCATAGACAGAGCTCTCGAACTAGTACGACAGACGGGCAACGAGCCCGTACCTCTGCATCTACGCAATGCTCCCACGGAGCTCATGGCTCAGCTTGGCTATGGACACGGCTACTTGTATGCGCACGACTATCCAGGACACTTCGTACATCAGCAGTATCTACCAGATCGCCTCGTGGGGACAACGCTGTGGCAACCAGATGAGACCAACCCCAGCGAACATGCTATGGCACAGCGCCAGCGCCAGCGATGGAGGCGAGACGATGCGCAGTAGTTAGCCTCTCTAATCCTCTATCCACCACTCAGGAAGGCATGTAGGATCTGTAACCTACGAGCCTTACCCCCCTGTCTAGATGCAGTGCTCGACCCTAGGCACCCTAGTACATGCAACGAAGGCTATAGGGCTTCATCGCTAGGTTGCTTTCTGAAGCGATTATTTATAAATCTACTTTATGAAGGGGTGGGTGTGCACAAAAAGGAGTATATTTGTAGTGCTGTAGTGGCTAGGCTCCCCTCTCAAATCTCTCGAGGCGTATGTAGCCACTACATCGATAGTACATATAAGCAAATCAAAGACTCATTATAATAAGTACACTGAGCATGAACAAAGTAGACGTGCTACTCGGCCTACAATGGGGCGACGAAGGTAAGGGTAAGATCGTGGACGTCCTGACGCCACACTATGACATCATCGCACGCTTCCAAGGTGGACCCAACGCTGGGCATACCCTGGAGTTTGGGGGCGAGAAATACGTTCTTCGTTCTATCCCCTCAGGTATCTTTCAGGGAGACAAGCTCAACGTCATCGGCAATGGAGTTGTCCTTGACCCGATCCTCTTCATAGACGAAGCACAGGCCCTCGCTCGCAGTGGGCACGACCTTAGGTCGAGGCTCGTACTCTCGCGCAAGGCACATCTCATACTGCCTACTCATCGTCTGCTTGATGCGGCTAATGAAGTAGCCAAAGGCGATGCGAAGGTAGGTACTACGGGTAAGGGCATAGGCCCTACCTATACCGACAAGGTAGGTCGCTATGGTCTGCGCATCGGGGATATAGAGCACGACTTTGTGGCCAAATATCAGGAAGCTAAGGCTAGGCATGTCGCCATGCTCAACGCCATGAACTTCCCTCTAGGCAACCTCGAGGAGCTCGAGAAGCAATGGCTAACTGCTATTGAGCAGTTACGCACCTATACGTTTGTCGACAGCGAGTTTCTCATCAACAATGGTCTCGCCGAGGGCAAGCGCGTCCTCGCTGAGGGAGCCCAAGGCTCACTGCTCGATATAGACTTCGGCTCCTACCCCTTCGTCACCTCCAGCAACACAATCTGTGCTGGCTGCTGTACCGGCCTAGGTATTGCGCCACGTAGTGTAGGCGATGTCTATGGCATCTTCAAGGCCTACTGTACTCGTGTAGGAGCTGGCCCGTTCCCCACAGAGCTCTTTGATGAGGTTGGGGAGACACTCTGTAGGCTAGGGCACGAGTTCGGGTCCGTAACGGGGCGTAAGCGTCGCTGTGGTTGGCTCGATTTGGTAGCTCTCCGTTATACAGTGATGCTCAATGGCGTTACGAAGCTCATCATGATGAAGAGCGATGTGATGGATACCTTTGAGGAGATCAAGGTCTGCGTAGGCTACGAGCGCGAGGGACGCATAAGCCGAAACTTCCCCTACGAGTTGTCCGAGGCCTATACCCCTGTCTACAAGACCTTCGCTGGCTGGCAGACAGACAGCACTGCTTTCCGCAGTGCAGACGACTTCCCCGAAGCCCTAAGGGCGTATATCGCATTCATTGAGCAGGAGCTCGGGGTGCCTATCGCTATCGTCTCTGTCGGTCCCGACCGCGAGCAGACCATTCAGCTACACTAGCAGGACACCAACTTATCAACCCGATACAGAGGCGCCCGCGATCATACGATCGCGTGCGCCTCTGTTAATATTCTGAGCCTACCTAAGCCTCTAGAGTAGAGGGCTCTATTGGCTTGTCTAGTAGAGCCTCAGGTGCTGGAGCTGATGCAGACTCATCTGTAGTGGGCGTGGGGCGCTGACCACGTCGACGACGTCGGCGATCACCTCCAGTAGCATTCTCTTCGCTAGGCGAGGTCTCCCTGCGCTCGGGTTGGTCGGTAGCCATAGTCTCCTCTGTACGCTCCTGCTGGCGTGTAGGCTTGGTGTCTTCCTTTGTAGGTTTGGGCTGTTGCTTCTCAGCCTGTTGGCGATTGCCGTTACCATTGCCATTGTTGCCATTGCTATTACCATTGTTGCCCTCCTTTTGCTTGGGCTTTTGTTCGCGCTGTTCCTTGGCGGTGCGCTCGCGTTCCTTCTTCTCTTGTCTATGCTTCTCCTGCTGCTTACGCATATTTTGTTCGCCGAGAGTCTCGCCTTCGCGCCTGCTAGCCTGACGGCGGAAGGAGCTGTTGGCAAATGGATCC
>JBHACB010000026.1:0-3009 GCA_041854325.1 Porphyromonas sp. | reverse complement strand
TGATAGGCCCTTCTTTATCGAAATAACATTTGCCATAACACTATTTAGATGGTTTGTTTTGTGATTAAATTACCCGCAAAAGTACAATTTTTCTCCCAATAAATCCCTATAGTTTGGTAGACCTTAGCCCCATATTGTCGAATAAATTCTTTAGAACTAGAGGCCCCCCCCTCCCCTCGATGTGCTGGCATGGGCCTGCTGCGTGCTTCTCTCTGTAGCTCCTGCACAGCATATGTTATCTTGGGCTAGGGCGAACGAGACAAACACCCTAGGGGAGCGATCGTCTCGCTGTATTCAGCTTGAGTATAGGAGGTTATGCGAGAGGGTCTATGAGCCTCTCAGAAGCCTATTTCTCTAGCCTTGATCAGTGATATAATTGCCCCATAATGATAGGTTTGGCTCCTCTAGACCTCATGCGGGCGCAGGATATGCTGGTAATTGTGTAACTTTGTGCTTACTAATGTTATCGAACAGTATATGAGACTGACCATCTATTGTAGCCGTTGGCTCCTGGCTCTCGCCCTCGTATTGGGTAGCCTCGGCCTATCAGCACAGACCTCCAAACGCCGTGTCGTGGAGCACGAAGTACAGCCCAGCGAGACGGTCTACAGCATAGCCCAGCGATACGCTACCACGGTAGACAAAGTCTATGAGCTAAATCCATGGGCCCGAAAGACGATACGTGTGGGCGACAAGCTCCTCGTGGCTACTGGAGCCGACTACCACCTCGACATACCACAGAAGCCCCTCCCTACCAATGGGCACCATACCATAGCGGCAGGAGAGACACTCTACCGCATAGCACGCACGTATGGTGTCAGCGTGGAGGGCATACTGCGCGCCAATCCGGGCATTACACCCGAGCACATTGTCGAGGGTATGGTACTACGCATCCCTACTCCTAGCGATGTGGTGCTCGCCACTCCATCGGCTGTCGTTACCAATCGCCCTGTGCGTGTACTGCTCATGCTGCCACTGGTCAAGACACCTCGTTACCTAGAGTTTTATCAAGGCTTCCTCATGGGGATGAACGACCTCAAGAAGGATGGCATCTCCATCCACCTAACGGTACTCGATGTAGATAGCGACGAGGCTGTCGCTACGCACGTCTCCAATGGCGTCCTACAGTCGGGCTACGACTTCGTGATAGGGGGCGTTACCGAGGAGCAGATAGAGAGGCTAGCACGTGCTACCCGCCTTGGCTACTACATAGTACCCTTCACAGGGGCTGTAGTGGGCTCGCCACGTACCATTCAGCTCAATCAGCCCCCCATGCAGGTCGTAGAGCGTGTGGCGCGCAACTTCGTGGAGCGCTATGGTCGGCGCGAGGTCTACTTCGTGCAGAGTAGCTCGGCCGACAAGGAAGAGCTCCTCGTACAGCACCTCAAGCAGGAGCTTACCGAGGCAGGTATCAACTATCGCCTCATCAACCTCAGCCGTACCACTATGCCTATGCTCGATGATAGGGCTATCGTGGTGCCTGTATCGGCTGACAAGGCTCTAGGCGAGCAAGTCTTCTCCTCGCTCGACTACAATAATAGCCAGACCAAGGTCTTCGGTTACCCCCAGTGGCAGAGCTACGGGGAGCCCTTTCTCAAGCGGGCTCACAAGTACGAGACGACGATATACAGTACCTTCTACTTCGATATGAATGCCTCCGAGAGCAAGCAGTTCGTAGCCAAGTTCTACGCTTGGTATAGTACCAAGCTCTCCAATAGCTTCCCCAAGTATGGGGTACTGGGCTACGATGTGGCACGCTACTTCATCCGTGCCAATGCCTTGCTGGGCAACGACTTCATCGACAACGCTCAGCTCCTGAGTGCCGACGGCCTACAGCTCGACATCGAGCTTGAGCGTAGTCGCGAGCATCAAGGCTACGTGAACAAGCGTTTCTACTTCATTACCTTCGGCACCGATGGTACGGTCAGTCGCCTCTCGCTCTAGCCTACGCTGGTGGGTATGCGTAGCCCTGCTTCTCGTAGGGGGTAATGCCGTGCTAGCACAGCACTCGCCACACCCACGCTCGCTGTGGGCAGGGCTCAAGGGTGGAGTCGGCTTCTCGACCTACACCTTCTCGCCCAGCGTCCCACAGACACTACAGCGTGGCTATACCTCGGGGCTAGTGCTCCGCTACGAGATAGATCGTGGAGCATCGGCTCAGGTCGAGGTCAACTACCTGCGTACGGGCTGGACAGAGCGCTTCGACACGGCCGATCAGGCCTATAGTAGGCACTTTACCTATGTAGAGGTTCCTCTGCTATCGCATCTCTACTTAGGCGATAGCTTCCGCTTCTTCGTCAATATCGGCCCTGTCGTGGGGCTCAACCTCGGGGAGACCTCCTCTGCCCGTGGCGAGGGCTTTACCGATGCTCAGCTCCTACGCCAGACGACACCCATCAAGCACAAGTATCTGTGGGGACTCGCTGGTGGCCCTGGTATCAGCTTCGCTCTAGGCTCGCGCCACCGCATCGAGGCTGAGGGACGGCTTACCTACAGCTTCACCGACATCTGGGACAACAAGCGTGCCGATCCCTACGGGCAGAGCTCCGAGATACGTATCGGTGTCGTGCTTAGCTACCTCTTTCGCTTCTGATCCCTCACCTCACGACACGAAGACGCCCCCTGTAGCAGTGCTACAGGGGGCGTCTTCGTGTCGTGAGGCAGGTAGCCTACTTGATCACACCCAGCTCACGGCCCACCTTGACGAAGGCTGCGATAGCGTGGTCGAGATGCTCACGGCTGTGCCCTGCCGAGAGCTGTACGCGGATACGTGCTTCGCCCTTGGGCACCACAGGATAGTAGAAGCCTGTTACGTAGACACCCTCCTCGAGTAGGCGAGCGGCATAGTCTTGCGATAGCTTGGCATCGTAGAGCATCACAGCGCAGATAGCACTCTGTGTGGGCTTGATGTCAAAGCCTGCCTCGAGCATCTTGGTGCGGAAGTACTCCACATTCTCCATGAGCTTGGTGTGTAGCTCATTGCTCTCCTCAAGCATCTTGAATACCTCT
>JBHACB010000025.1:0-8768 GCA_041854325.1 Porphyromonas sp. | reverse complement strand
GCACCATCGTGATACGCGAATCGACCGAGATGCTACAGTCGGTAGAGATCGTGGGGCGCCATCGCAAGGACTATATCAGTGACTACTCCTTCTCTGCCACCAAGGTAGCGGTCAAGAACAAAGACCTCCCGCAGGTCGTAACGAGTATCACCAAGGAGCTCATCCACGACCGCCAGGCCTACCAGCTCGGTGAGGCGATCAAGGGAGCAAGTAGTGTAACGCAGGTAGGCTTCTACAACCACTTCAACATACGTGGTGTAACGCAAAACCAGCAGGGGCAGATCCTCAACGGTATGCGCACCAACCAATACTACTTCCTCCAGCCCCTGACGCAAAACATCGAACGCGTAGAGGTGATCAAGGGTCCCAGCTCTATCACTCTATCGAGTGCCGACCCTGGAGGCTCCGTCAATATGGTAACTAAGAAACCCCTACGGGAGACGCGCCGAGAGGTCAATCTCGGCATCGGGAGCTTCAGCACCATCCGCGGGGGGCTCGACTTCACTGGCCCTATAGATCGGGATAAGACCGTGCTCTATCGCCTCAACGTGGCTATGCAGGAGGCCAAGAGCTACCGCGACCTCGTGCGCAACGATGGCCTACTCATCTCGCCCTCCATCAGCTATATCCCCAACGACCGCACGGCCGTCAATATAGAGCTCATCTACAGCGATAGCCGAGGCAACCTCGACCGTGGCCAGCCCGTCTTCGGCAAGGTAACTAGCACGGCCGACCTGTACATGACGCCCATATCGACCAATATCGCCGCCGTAGGCGACCAGTTTCGCTCCAAGGAGTTCATCGCCATTACCAGCCTCAGCCACCGCCTCTCGGACGCCCTCTCGCTCACAGCGCAGTATATGAAGCAGACGTGGAACGAGGAGCTTCAGGAGCACCGTACTCAGGGGCTAGTGCAGGATGCTGCGGGCAATAGCATGCCCAACCTCATCTTGCTACGCTATCAGGATCGTCGTCAGTTTTGGAATACCGACAACCTCAACGCCTATCTCACCTACGAGTGGACGCTCGGTAAGATGCGCAATACCCTGCTGGCAGGCTACGACCTAGCTCGCCTCGACAAGATCAAGGGCAATAGCGAGACCGGAGCACGTGGCTACGTAGCAGGGGCTACGATCGACTACAAGGGTACGCAGATCAAGAAGCCTCTCGTGGGCTACTTCGACGTCCTCAATCCTACGCCCAACGTCGGCAACCCCAGTGCATACAACCTATCCCCCTACATCATCCCCCACCAGCTGATGACGACCCATGGCGTCTATTTACAGAACCTCATGCGCATTGGTCGCCTCACAGCGTTGCTCAGCCTACGCCACGAGTGGTTTGTGGACAAGCTCTACTACGACACCCCACAGGAGTCGGTAGGACGCAATGCCGTGCTACTCCCCCGTATAGGGCTGTCGTACGAGCTGAGCAAGGACTGGAGCGTCTATGCTACCTATCTCGAGGGCTTCCAGCCTCAGGTGCATGCCGAGTCAATGATGCCTGTCTTGGCCAACAACTTCTATGGCGACAAGAAGTCGCTCACACGCTTCAAGCCCTTCCGTAGCAATCTCCTCGAGGCTGGTGTCAAGGCTGAGCTCTTCGGTGGTGCCATCAAGTCTACGCTATCGCTCTTTCAGATAGACCAGACCAACGTCCTCGTACAGGTCGAGGACAACGAGTCGACGACGGGCTATTCCTTCGTAGAGCGTGGTGCCGACCGTAGCCGAGGCATCGAGTGGGAGCTCTCGGGCTATGTACTACCTACTCTACAGCTCAGTGCAGCGTATAGCTACATCGATGCCTACATCAAGGCCGACCCTCGTGCCGAGCTCATTGGTCAGCGCAAGGAAGCCTCTGCTCGCCACTCCGCTAGCCTATGGGCTAAGTACAGCCTGCCACGCCATACCCTGCTCGAGGGGCTAAGTATAGGTGCTGGTGTCGTCTATAGTGGCGACAAGCTCTCGTGGTACGATCGGAGCCTAACGATACCCAGCTATACCGTGGTGGATGCTGTAGCCTTCTATCAGCCTAGGGGTAGCCAAATGGAGTTTTCGCTCAAGCTCAACAACGTCTTCAACACCGTCTACTGGACAGGGGGTATCAATGCTCAGCGGATGTTCCCTGGAGCGCCTCGCCACTTCGTCTTTAGCACTACCTATAGGTTCTAGTAGGCTATGAATAGGCAGGTCATCGGGGCTATCGCACGGCAGTTTTTCCGGCGCAAGTTTCTCAATCTAGGTGCGCTCTCGCTCCTCCTCGTCTATGTCTGCACTCAGGGCTATGTCGCTCTAGAGCGTTGGCAGAGCTATACGCACCAGCAGGAGCTACGGCAGGCGCACCAAGCGGCCGATCGCCAGAGCTGGGAGAGCAATCCCGACAAGCACCCCCACCGCATGGCACACTTTGGGGCATTTGCCTTTCGCCAGCAGCATCCGCTTAGCATCTTCGATGCAGGGCTAGAGAGCTATATGGGCAATGTGGTCTTCCTCGAGGCGCACAAGCAGAATACGGCCAACTTCTCGGAGGCTAGCCTCTCTACGGGGCTCATCCGCTTTGGCGATCTGCACCCAGCCATGCTGCTATACCTGATCCTGCCACTCTTCATCTTCTTCATAGGCTACGACGCTATCACTCGAGAGCGCGAGGGGCGTACACTACGTCTGATGTATGTGCAGGGGGCCAGTATGCGTGAGGTGATCGTGGGCAAGAGCCTCGGGCTCTTTGCCGGCAGTGCTCTCTTCTTCGTGCCAGCACTAGCTATGCTCTGGGCCATTGCCCTAGTCGATGTGCCCGATTGGCATGGCGAGACGCTACTGCGTATCGGGCTACTCACGCTGGCCTACACGCTCTTCTTCGTAGTGCTTAGCCTACTGACGGTGATCGTATCGGCATGGAGCCGGAGCTCTAGCCAGTCGTTGCTGGCTCTACTGGGGCTGTGGCTAGTCTTCTTCGTCGTAGTGCCCAAGACGGCACAGGCCGTGGGCGTAGCCCTGCACCCTAGCCCCTCGAAGCTCGCCTTCAAGCAGGCTATCGAGGCCGAGGTAACCGCTGGAGGCGATCCGCACAATCCCAACGACCCACACTTTCATGCGATCAGAGACTCCATCCTACGGGTCTATGGGGTTGAGGACGTCAAGGAGCTACCGTTCAACTACGGGGGCTACCTCATGGGGCTGGGCGAGGAGCGTACGGCCACTATCTACGCTCGCCATCAGGCTCAGCTCACCGACATCTATCGGGAGCAGAATACCCTAGTCCGTACGCTTGCCATTGTCAATCCCTATCTGGCTATCAAGGGGCTCTCGTCAAGCCTCGCAGGCACCGATTTCGAGACCTACAATAGCTTCCTGCTACAGTCGGAGGACTACCGCTATCACCTCGCCCAGTACATGAACAAGCTACAGATGGAGCACATCGCTAGCCATGCCCTAGGCTCGACAGAGGGGCGTATCAACGTGGTGGGGCGCGATCACTTCAAGGCTATGCCCGAGTTTCGCTACCAGTACATGCCCGTGGGGCAGGTGCTCGCGGGTCAGGCACTCGCTATCGTGTCGCTCGTAGCCGTATGCCTTGTCTTGCTCTTCATCGCCCTCGGCAGGGCTCACACCTTTAGGATCCTCTAGCATATGTATTACAGACTATTGATTAGACGCTTCGTGCGCTCACGCGCTACGCTCTGGGCATTTGCTCTGCTGATGATACTAGGGCTGGTGAGCATCGGGGTGGGGCGTCAGTTTCTCGACCAGCAGCAGGACAAGATAGCTCGCGCCTGGGAGCAGCAAGCACATCATATCGACAAGCACGTAGGCTACCACCCCGACGACATCGGGCTACTGCTCTACTACCTCAAGTTCTCGTACATCAACCCTACCGATAGACTAGCAGGCATCGCTATCGGGCAGAGCGATCTCAACACGAGTGTCCAAAACGTTACGATCCTCAACCTCGAGGGGCAACGCTACGATACCGACCTCGTCAATCCCTCCAAGCTACAGATCGGCAACCTCGACCTAAGCTTCGTGATCATCTTCCTCTTTCCCCTAGTCATCATTGCCCTAAGCTTCAATGTACTGCACGAGGAGGTAGAGCGTGGCACGTGGCGTATGATACGCATACAGGGCGGATCGCCTCTCGGCTTCTATCTCGCCAAGCTCTCGGTGCGTATCCTGCTAGTATGCCTAGCCCTAGCCCTACTGCTCGGTATCGCTATCGTGGTGCTGGAGATACCGCTCGACCTTCGCCTAGGGATGCTGGTGCTCGTGAGCTTCTTGTACGTCCTCTTTTGGTTTGCTGTGTGCTTTGCCTTGGTGAGCTTTCAGCTCTCGGGGAGTGTCAATGCTGTCGTCCTGCTTACCCTATGGCTCGTACTCGTCATTTTGGTGCCTGTGGGTATCAACGGATATGTAACGAGCCGTTATCCCGTGGGCGAGGCTCTGAGCCTCACGATCAGGCAGCGAGATGAGTATCACAAACGCTGGGATACCGACAAGCGTGAGACGATGAACCGCTTCCTCGAGCGTTACCCACAGTTTGCTAGCTACCCACTCAAGGAGGAGGGCTTCAGCTGGCCTTGGTACTACGCCATGCAGCATATGGGCGACGATCAGTCGCGTGCCGAGCGCGAGGGTATGCTACGCAAGATCCACCATCGCGAGGCTCTCAGTGATGCCTTGGCGAGCTTCTTGCCTCCGGTGAAGATACAGCTCGCCATGAATGAGCTAGCACATACCGATCTCTCGAGCTACCTCGACTTCCTTGAGGGGACGGCACGCTTTCACGAGCGTATGCGCCTCGACTTCTATCCTCGCATTTGGGACGACGTCCCAGCGACCTCTGTCGATTGGTCGGGCTACGTACCTCAGTATCACGAGCACAGCTCGAGCCTCGGCCTCACCAGCATGCTCCTTGCTCCTATCATCTCTACGGCTCTGCTCGCCTTACTCGGCCTACTACGGGCTCGCCGTCTGCGCTAGAGCCTACTCGGTCATCTCCCCCTTGTCTGCATTTGCCTATTAGAGTCTCTTGGCAGTGCTAACATGATGCAGACTGGGGTGATCGAATGGATCAATGAAGTTCGATGTTTCGGTACAGAAACATCGAACTTTTTGACTGAAAACATCGACCTTTTTCACGAAAAACATCGATGTTTCTGAGCCAAAACATCGATGTTTCTAGGCTAGAGGATAGATGAAGCGCAAGACAAGGGCTCAGAGACAATGGTGAGGTGTGAGCTAGGGACAAAGTTTGTGTATCTTTGCGCCCACGAGAGGAGGGCTTGACCTCCTTGGGCTTGCTTTCTAATGGAGAGTGAGCAGATGAGAGCCGATTTTGGAAATAACTTATATACAGACTTATATGAACGTTTGGCGTGTGTTATTAGCCCTGTCTCTAGCGGTAGGGGCAGGCGAAGGCTTACAAGCCTATGCTCAGGTGACCAAGAACACCGAGCTCTATACCGATGCGACTAGCCGCAAAGCCAAAGGCTTCGATGCCTCCAAGCTCAATGCCCTGTGTCAGCCCACCACCTTACCCTCCTCAATGCTGGCTTACATCAAGCTAGAGCAGGGCGGCAAGCGTGTCGAGAGCAATATCTCCGACTCATCGGCTCAGTTTGCTACTGTTGCCGACCCTCAAGCGACCTACGACTGTAGCTACAAGGTCTACACGGCTCAGAGCGGAGCCGTACGTATCGAGTACAAGACCTACGCCAGCGCACAGAGCCTATCGATACAGGTACGCGACGATCGCTATACCCTTAGCTCCATCGTGGGGAGCTGTGATACATCGCTCAACGATCTGCGTGTGAGCTATGTGCAGATAGATGGAGCCGAGGTAATGACTCTAGCCGTGGACAAGGATATACCGCTAGCACCGCATGGCAAGGGCGACAAGGCCGACTATAGTGCCGACCCGATGTGGCTCAAGCGAGGGAGCTACTTCGTCTTCGTGAGCAAGCTCCAGTAGCCATAGCCCGCAGAGTCTCGTGCCCATCGCACTGACGTGGTTGTGCGTTTCCCGATAGAAAGTGTATCACCTGTTGCCTATGCAGGCGCGGTGTCCCCTCTGCCTTTGCCTCAGTAGGTGGTTGATATTCCGATTATTCTTCGTACTTTTGTGGCGTTTTTGAGAGAGCTATTAGATAATGTCTCACCCATTAGCAAAGTGTTAAATAACAGTATTATTAACTTATGAGTAAACTAAACATCCAGCCAGTTGCAGACTTCAACTGGGATGAGTTTGAGCAAGGCGTTAGCAACGCTGCAACGTCTCGTCAGGAGCAGGAAGCTGCTTATGACGCTACCCTCAACAACGTGAAGGAAAACGAAGTTGTTGTCGGTAAGGTCGCTAGCATCAGCAAGCGCGAAGTAGTGGTAAACATCGGCTTCAAGAGCGAGGGTAGTATCTCTGCTTCGGAATTTCGTTACAACCCCGACCTGCAGGTGGGTGATGAAGTAGAAGTCTTCGTCGAAACGCAGGAGAACAAGAATGGCCAGCTCGTGCTTAGCCACCGCAAGGCGCGCGCAGCTCGCTCATGGGACCGCATCAACGAAGCCCTAGAGAAGGACGAAGTAGTCAAGGGCTATGTAAAGTGTCGTACCAAGGGTGGTATGATCGTGGACGTATTCGGCGTAGAGGCCTTCCTGCCTGGTAGCCAGATCGATGTGCGTCCTATCCGCGACTACGATGCCTATGTAGACAAGACGATGGAGTTCAAGATCGTGAAGATCAACCACGAATTCCGCAACGTAGTCGTATCGCACAAGGTACTTATCGAGGCTGAGCTCGAGGCTCAGAAGGCTGAGATCATCGGCAAGCTCGAGAAGGGCCAGATCCTCGAGGGTGTGGTTAAGAACATCACGACCTATGGCGTCTTCATCGATCTAGGTGGCGTGGATGGTCTTGTACACATCACCGACCTCTCTTGGGGCCGTGTAGCGCATCCTAGCGAAGTGGTACAGCTCGATGAGAAGATCAATGTGGTTATCCTCGAGTTCGACGAAAACAAGAAGCGTATCGCCCTTGGTCTCAAGCAGCTCCAGCCTCATCCATGGGATGCCCTCGATGCCAACCTCAAGGTAGGCGACAAGGTGAAGGGTAAGGTCGTGGTAATGGCCGACTATGGTGCCTTCGTAGAGGTAGCTCCTGGTGTAGAGGGCCTCGTACACGTATCTGAGATGTCGTGGACGCAGCACCTGCGCACTGCTCAAGACTTCCTCCATGTAGGCGACGAGATCGAGACGGTAGTTCTATCGCTCGACCGCGAAGACCGCAAGATGAGCCTCGGCCTCAAGCAGCTCAAGGAAGATCCATGGGCTGGTATCGAGGAGCGTTTCCCTGTCGGCTCACGCCACAAGGCTCGCGTGCGCAACTTTACCAACTTCGGTGTCTTCGTAGAGATCGAGGAGGGTGTGGATGGCCTCGTACACATCAGCGACCTCTCTTGGACCAAGAAGGTCAAGCACCCAGCAGAGTTCACCGAGGTAGGTGCTATGCTCGACATTCAGGTGCTCGAGATCGACAAGGAAAACCGTCGCCTCAGCCTTGGCCACAAGCAGTGCGAAGAGAACCCCTGGGATGTCTTCGAGACTATCTTCAAGGTAGGCAGTGTACACGAAGGTACCATCACCGAGGTGGTAGAGAAGGGTGCTGTGATCTCACTCCCCTATGGGGTGGAAGGCTTCGCTACGCCACGTCATCTCGTCAAGGAGGATGGCGTACAGGCTACGCAGGGCGAGGTGCTGGAGTTCAAGGTGCTAGAGTTCAACAAGGACAGCAAGCGCATCATCGTATCGCACAGCCGTGTATTCGAGGATGCTCACAAGGCTGAGAAGCGTGCCGAGGAGCGTGCCGAGCGTGGCGAAGCTAAGCGCAAGGAGAACAACACGGCAGCTGCTGTAGCGTCCAACAACGCTAGCAGCGAACGCGCTACCTTAGGCGACCTCGATGCACTAGCTGCTCTCAAGGAAAAGCTATCGTAGACGAGAACCCTCCCTATACAAAAAAAGCTCTCGCCTTAGGCACAACGACCTAAGGCGAGAGCTTTTTTTGTACGGGGGCTAGGCTTTTGTTATCTTTGTGTGGCAAGATAGACAGAACAAAGTATGAGTGATACCAACTGGCGTGAGCGTACAGAGCTCTTGCTGGGGATAGATAGAGTGAATGAGCTATCGCGAGCACATATCCTGCTCGTGGGGCTAGGCGGTGTAGGCGGTGCAGCGGCCGAGATGCTAGCGCGAGCTGGCATAGGGCGTATGACTATCGTGGATGCCGATATCGTACAGCCCTCCAATATCAACCGACAGATCGTAGCCCTACATAGCTCTATTGGTCGCCCTAAGGCTTCGGTGCTGGCAGAGCGTCTGCGCGACATCAATCCTGCGATAGAGCTAGAGGTCGTCGAGGAGTTTCTCAAGGACGACAACATGGTAGAGCTACTCGATAGGCATCGCTACGACTACGTGATCGATGCGATCGATTCGCTCAGCCCCAAGGTCTATCTGATCTCCCTAAGCAAGCAACGCGCCCTGCCTATCATTAGCTCTATGGGCGCAGGAGCCAAGCAAGATCCATCTGCGATACAAGTGGCCGACCTTGCTCATAGCTACAACTGCCACCTCGCTCGAGCCCTACGCAAACGTCTGCGCAAGCTCGGTATCTCCAAGGGTATTCCTGTGGTTTTCTCCACCGAATTGCCCGCCGAAGATGCGATCATCGAGATAACGGGGGAGCGATGCAAGAAGTCTACCGCAGGGACGATCAGCTAT
>JBHACB010000024.1:0-30228 GCA_041854325.1 Porphyromonas sp. | reverse complement strand
GCGAGGTATCCGCCCCGAGACGATAGAGCTCTTTGGACTTGGCTACTCGCCCGAGGCTCGTACTGCCCTGACCGATGAAGCCCTAAGCAAGGGCTATGCCCTCGATAGGCTCACCAAGGTGGGCCTCAGCGTGCAGTACGACGATGGTCGCCCACCGATAGACCGCTTTCGTGGGCGTGTGATCTTCCCCGTCCGCAATCTCAGTGGGCAGTATGTGGCCTTCGGTGGGCGTGTGATGAGCAAGACAGACAAGACGGCCAAGTACGTCAATTCGCCCGAGAGCCCTATCTACTCCAAGAGCCGAGAGCTCTACGGCCTCTACCAAGCCAAGGGAGCCATAGCCAAGGCCGGCAAGTGCTATCTCGTGGAGGGCTATACCGATGTGATCTCCATGCATCAGAGCGGTATCGCCAACGTAGTGTCGAGCTCGGGGACAGCCCTTACATCGCAGCAGATACGCCTATTGCGTCGCTTTAGTGAGCATATCACTGTGCTCTACGATGGCGACAACGCTGGTATCAAGGCCGCCCTCAGGGGTATCGACCTCCTGCTCGAGGAGGGGCTCGACATCAAGGTGGTGCTTCTCCCCGAGGGCGAAGACCCCGACAGCTACGCACGTAGCCATAGTGCCGAGGCATTCCTTGCCTACCTCGATGAGCACGAAACGGACTTCATCCACTTCAAGATAGACCTCTATCGCGAGGAGATGAGGCGCGACCCGATCAAGCGTGCCGAGCTCATCACCGACATCCTGCACAGCATCGCCCTCATCCCCGATACCATACGCCGCACGGTACTGATACAGAGCTCTGCTGGCGAGCTGCGTATGGACGAGCGTCTGCTCACCTCCGAGGTCAATAAGCTACGTGCCCGAGGCGTCAAGGCCTCAGGGAGCTACATCGGGCCACAGCCTCCACCCGATCCGAGCCCACGGCCCGTGGTGCCTGTAGAGCTACCAGAGGAGCATACTACACCCCTCCCAGCCACGCAGCCCGATGAGGAGCCTCAGACTGCTGGCCCACACCAGCACGAGCTTAGCATCCTGCATCACGTCATCCAGTGGGGGCACGAGGAGGTATTGGTGGCTAGCGAGGGCGAGGATGGCCAGCCTTGCTTGCTCTCTGATCGGGTCGCCAGCTACGTGTACCGCGAGCTCGAGTGCGATGGCATCCTCGAGAGCCTATCACAGGTGTGCCGCGAGGTGCTGACCGAGGCGTATATGCACTGCCTGCCTCAGGGGGTGTCGTGTGCTAGCTACTTCATCAATCACGATAGTGAGCCCATTCGCCGTATGGCTACCGACCTGCTCTCGTCCGAGATACACCTACAGCCCACCAAAGCCGACTCTATGGAGGCACTCCTGCTCTCGGAGGTCAGCAACGCTATGCGCGACGACCTACGCCAGCGCGCTATCCAGGAGCTTGAGGCCTATAGGGCTGGTCGAGCAGACAAGGCCAAGCGCGACCGAGCCCAGACGGCCGAGCGTGAGATGGATGGCCTGCGCATGGCTCTCATCATGCAGAGTATATACGACATACAGCGTGAGCTACAGATCGCCCAGCAGCGTGGCGACGAAGCCCTAATGCTCGAGCTGATCCGTGAGCTTCAGAACCTCAATCAGCTCAAGCTCGAGTTTGCCCAGAGCCTAGGGGAGCGAACTATCGTGGGTTAACCTTTGTTATTAAGGACAGAAGGTTAATATTTATCACCCAATAGAGTAAGTTATATGAAGAAGATCATTCTAGCCCTCGGGCTACTGACATTCGGCCTCGGCACGCATACCGCCTGTGCTGGTGGGCAGGGCCATGCGACCAATCAAACCGCGCCTCAGGGCAAAGAGACTGCCTCGCCTGTCAAGGCGATCGATGCCAAGTATATGCGTGAGTATATATTCGACTACAAGGCCAACCCCAACAAATTTGTATTCAAGGGCAAGCGTCCTGCCGTGCTCGACTTCTATGCCGACTGGTGTGGCCCCTGCCGTACGCTCGCGCCACGCCTAGCGGAGATAGCCAAGAAGTATCAGGGCAAGGTCGATGTCTACAAGATAGATGTGGATCGAGAACAAGAGCTCTCGCGTATCTTCGGCGTGCGCAGTATCCCCATGCTACTCTTTATCCCCATGGAGGGTACGCCCATCCAGGCCCGCGGCGCCCTCTCTGTCGAGGAGCTAGAGCAGAGTATCGCGCAGATCCTCAAGTAGCCCCCGATACACCGATATATAATTGAGCGACAAGCCTCCCCTGTGGTCTGTGCCATGGGGGAGGCTTGTCGCTGAGGTCGGTAGTGAGGGGCTTGTCGCCCTAGTCGTAGCCCACGAAGGCGAGGGCAGAGTCGAACGTTAGTTTGGTGCCATTGCTTAGCCCTACATAGTAGTAGCCCATGCGTCCTAGCTCGATGTGCCTAATGCCGAGGGTGTGTGATAGGTCGTTGATATAGTCGGTGATGGGGGTGGGGATAGCAGAGAATGGGACATTGGAGATATCGCTCTCGATCACTGTCCATAGGCCATCTTTGTCGAACTCTATCCGACTACCATCTGCGAGGTGTACTGTGTAGGTCTGCCACAGCAATCGGTCCACGGTGGTGATGGAGGCAAGTCCATACTCCGAGAAGTGCGTCTTGATAAAGAGCTGGGCATCTCGTGGTAGCTGGCTGAAGCTGAGCCGTATGCTACTCTCGAAGACGCTCGGTCGCATGAGGGCTGCTGCGATCACACTTACTAGGGTGAAGGCAGTTAGTCCGATTATTATCCGTTTGCACACCATATTGTCATCATCGAGTTAATAGTTGTTTCTTTCTGCAAATGTACAGCAAAAGTCTGATACATCGGGATGTCCCATGCGGTAGCATCTCGAGGTCTACGCTCATCGTCTCTGTGAGCCCCTCCTCCTCTCTACGCCTCGACTATGGTCTTAGGACGGCCATTGTGGCTTCCCTAGGGTGAACGAAGTGGACGCCCTAGGGGATAATTTTTTCTGCCCTAGGGTGAGTGAGACGAACACCCTAGGGCTCCCGAATGCTATGCCAACATCCTCGCTTGGCAAGTGCGACACCTCAATACCCTGATTAGGTACTACCCTCCCCCTCCTCTCGAGGGCTTGATAGAAGTAAGCGCGTGGACATAGAAAGAAAACTCGACCACCGACCTAGAGTGACACTCGAGGTCAGATTGCCCCCGCCCCGAGGTGCTCTAGCTTACGGTGAGCTAAGTGTTGCACTTATCTGTGGTTATTGCCCCCTAGAGAATGAGGCAATAGCTGGCGGTACGCAAGAAATGAGTAACTTTGTGCACTAGGCGTCGAAATCATAGTTTGTACACAATGATAGCATATCTGCGTGGTAGCATCAGCGAGCTTACCCCCACGAGCCTCGTGGTAGAGTGCGGAGGGGTGGGTTATTTGGTCAATATATCCTTGACCACCTATAGCGCATTCAGCGGGCGTAGCGAGGGCAAGATCCTCATCACGCAGGTGATCCGCGAGGATGCTCACCTGCTCTATGGCTTTGCCACTAGCCTCGAGCGGGAGCTCTTTGGCCTGCTGACCAGCGTGTCGGGCATAGGCCCCAATACCGCTCGGGTCATCCTAAGCCAATACTCACCCACCGAGCTCAATACGATACTCGCCCTAGGGCAGGTAGAGCCTCTCAAGGCCGTCAAAGGCATCGGGCTCAAGACCGCTCAGCGCATAGTGCTCGAGCTCAAGGGCAAGCTACAGCTCGAGGACCAAGCCATCTCGGTACCCACGGCATCACCTAGCCCGATCAGCAGCCGTGTGCAGGAGGAGGCCATCGGTGCGCTCAAGATGCTTGGCTACCCCGAGGTGGCAGCTGCCAAGGTGGTACGCCAGATAGTACTCTCTGACCCTACTGTGGCCGTAGAGCAGGTCATCAAGCAAGCCCTCAAGCTACTCTAGCCCTCGTCGCCCTCTTCCTACTAGCCATACGCATCAATGAACAAGATAGAGACCTGGGGCCGACGCCTCACTAGCTACCTCGAGCGCAAGCGCACACAGGCCGATGCCTTCGACCGACGCCGGCCGATGGTCAAGTTTGTCGCTTTCGCCTCTGTCGCTGTGCTGTACGTGATGTTCCTAGGTGAGTACCCTATCTGGGACTACATCGAGATCAATCAGCGCAAGCGTTTCCTCGAGAACGAGATCGAGGAGTACGCCCCACGGCTCACCACCGATAGCCTACGCCTCGTGCAGATCAAGAACATGGGTCGGCAGGTGGAGCATGTAGCTCGCGAGCAGTACCTAATGAAGTCGCCTGGTGAGGAGATCTATATCATCAAGGCGGCACCAACCAAGCAAGACTAGGAGTACTATGGAGTATAGACAACGATACAAATATCCCTTTGTCGTGAGCTGTCTGATGCTCGTATCGGGCGCAGCTCTCGGTATCGTGCGACATTTGGCCTTCGATTTCATCTTCATCCTAGGAGGAGTGGGCTATGGGCTCTACTACATGCTCATGCCTACGGAGGGGCTCGACCTGCGTCTACGTAGGCTAGTGCGTATGAACGTCTTCGCCTCGCTCCTCTTCATCCTATCGGGGGTAGCACGCCTAGGCCTCTTCGATAGCTACGGCCACCAGCTATGGGTGGTCTTCCTGCTGATGGGAGTCATCTTCATGGCCTACGCCAGCATCATACCGAACATTGGGCGCAAGAAATAGTGTTGTATAGTAAAGCGATCCCTCAACCCCAGGCACAATGAGCAATAACGATAAGCGAGTATCCACCCTACGCCTGCCCAAGCAAGCTCGTCGGCACCAGTCTTTCGTAGTCGGTGCTGGCCAGGAGGCTGGGCTATTGGCCTTCCTCACGACGACGGCCCTTGCCGACAAGAGCCGTACCACCGTCAAGCAGCTCCTGCAAGACCGCTTCATCTCGGTCAACGAAGAGTCGACGACGCAGTGGGACAAGCCCCTACAGGCCGGCGATCTCGTAGTACTACACCCTACTCCTCTGCCTGCCGAGCTTAGGCATCCGCAGGTCAGGGTCTTGTGGCAAGACGAGCATCTCATCATGATCCACAAGGCCCCTGGCATCCCCACGGTGGCGAGTGGGCAGGAGCGCGACCGCACGGCTATGGAGATCGTGTCGGGGCATCTCAAGAAGTTTAATCCTCGGGCGAAGGTCTTCCTGCTCAACCGTATTGACAAAGACAGCGCAGGCTTCGTGCTCATGGCCAAGAGTGAGGCCATGCAGAGCGAGATGACCGACCACTGGGATAGATATGTGGAGCGTCAGCAGTTCGCTGTAGCTATCGAGGGGCATCTGAGTGCGCCCGAGGGCTACCTCGCAGCCCCCTCGAGGAGCGAAGACAAGCAGCGCAAGCCTAGTAGCCGAGTGCGTGGAGGCATCACTGCAGGTGAGGCACGCTATAGGGTGCTGATGACCACCGAGCTGGGCTCGCTACTGAGCATAGGCCTACAGCGTGGACGCAACAACCGCCTCCGCAAGCAGTTTGCCGAGCTCAAGACGCCCATCCTAGGCGATTGGCGCAATGGTAGCTCTCGCCGCGACCTCGGGTGTGTAGCCCTAGAGACGGTCGCTTTCGGCTTCGTACATCCTATCACAGGGCGCAGGCACGACTTTGATCAGCCCATCCCTGCCTCCTTTCGCCGCTGGCTACGCACCGAGCCACAGCCAGCCCGCACGTCCCAAAAGAAAGCTTAATCACCCATATCAACTCAAGTATTTACTGCTATGACGCATGTATCACAGACTATCCGTAGCATCCTAGCCGTGCTACTGACTCTGCTGGGTATCGGTATCGGCCATGCGCAGGCCGACGTCGAGAGTGCTATCCAATGGAAGCAGAGTGTCGAACGCATCAACGACCAAGAGGCCGACCTCGTCTTCACTGCGACGATAGCGCGGGGCTGGCACCTCTACGGGACCAAGGTAACAGGAGGGCCACAGCCTACGGCGATCATCGTGGACAAGATCGTAGGTGGCCAGCTCGTAGGTGAGCTGACGAGCCCCTCCAAGCTCATCGAGAAGTACGACCGCAACTTCGACGCCACCATCGCCTTCTACGAAGGGACGGCTGTGGTGCGTCAGCGAGTGCGCGTTACGGATCCTCAAGCCTTCCTGCTAGAGGGTGCGCTCAAGTACATGGTCTGCGATGATGCGACGTGCCTACCGCCCACGAGCGAGGAGTTTCGACACACGGCCACGAGCCTAGGTCTGGCGAATGCACCCACTACGTCTACTGCAGACACCGCCTCGGCTGCCATGGGGGCCGATAGTGCCGCCACTATGGCTACGGCACCTAGGGTAGCTAGCTCGGATCTGTGGCGTCCCGTCGTGGACGAGCTCAAGGCTTTTGGCGATGCTAGCCATGCGCAGGCCGACTCGTCTCTACTTATGATCTTCGTCTACGGCTTCCTCGGTGGGCTGGTCGCCCTGCTCACGCCCTGCGTGTGGCCTATGATACCTATGACGGTGAGCTTCTTCCTCAAGCGTACCAAAGACCGCAAGAAGTCCATCCGCGATGCTATCACCTACGGGCTCTCCATCATCGTGATCTATGTGGTGCTGGGGCTGGCGGTAACGGCCGCCTTCGGGGCTAGCGCGCTCAACGATCTCGCGACCAATGCCGTCTTCAACATCCTCTTCTTCCTACTGCTCGTCTTCTTCGCCATCTCGTTCTTCGGGGTATTTGAGATCACCCTGCCTGCGAGCTGGACCAACAAGATAGACCAGAAGGCCGACAGCACTACAGGGCTACTGAGCATCCTCTTCATGGCCTTCACGCTAGCCCTAGTATCCTTCAGCTGTACGGGCCCTATCATCGGCACGCTACTCGTGCAGGCCGCCACTATGGGCGACTATCTAGGCCCTGCCATCGGTATGTTTGGCTTCGCCCTTGCTCTAGCTCTGCCATTTGCCTTCTTCGCCTTCTTCCCTGGCATGCTACAGTCGATGCCCAAGAGCGGTGGATGGCTCAACTCGGTGAAGGTAACGCTCGCCTTCCTCGAGCTTGCCCTCGCCCTCAAGTTCCTCTCAGTGGCCGACCTCGCCTATGGCTGGGGGATCCTCGACCGCGAGGTCTTCCTCGTGCTCTGGATCGTGATATTCACCCTACTCGGGCTATACCTGCTGGGCAAGATCAACTTCTCGCACGACACGCCTAGCGAGCGCACCAGTGTGCCTGGGCTCTTCATGGCCATTGTATCCCTAGCCTTCGCCCTCTACATGGTGCCAGGTCTGTGGGGTGCTCCTCTGCGTGCTATCAGTGCTTTTGCCCCCCCTGCTACGACGCAGGACTTCAGCCTCTACGATGGTGCCGTACATGCCAAGTACGACGACTACGAGGCGGGCATGGAGTATGCTCGCCGTACCGGCAAGCCTGTCCTCATCGACTTCTCGGGCTACGGGTGCGTCAACTGTCGCAAGATGGAGAATAGCGTATGGATCGACCCCGAGGTGAAGAGCATCCTCGAGGACGACTACGTCCTCATCACCCTGATAGTCGATGACAAGACCTCACTCCCCGAGATCATCGAGGTAGAGGAGCAGGGCAAGACGGTGAAGCTACGCACCATAGGCGACAAGTGGAGCTACCTACAGCGCCACAAGTTCGGTGCCGCAGCACAGCCCTACTACATAGCTCTCGACCACGAGGGCAAGCCACTCACCCCCTCGCGTGGCTACAACGAGGACGTGCCTGCCTACATCCAGTGGCTACGCGATGGCCTCGAGCAGTACAAGAAACAGCAAAACCCCTAACCATACATCAGCACGAGCCGAGTAACCTCTCATCCACAGAGGTCTACTCGGCTCTCTGCTACATACCCCTAGCATGACTACAAGAGAAGAGAAGCTCGAGGCCTTTGGGCGTCTGCTTGACGTAATGGATCGTCTGCGGGCCGAGTGCCCCTGGGACAGAGAGCAGACCAACGAGAGCCTGCGTGCCAATACCATCGAGGAGGTCTATGAGCTCAGCGATGCCCTGCTGGCTGGTAGCCCTAGTGAGGTCAAGAAGGAGCTGGGCGATGTACTGCTACACATTGTCTTCTACAGCAAGATAGGCGAGGAGACTGGCGACTTCGACATCGCTGAGGTCTGCCATGCTCTCTGCGACAAGCTCATCTACCGACACCCCCACATCTGGGGCAACGTGCAGGCGCACGACACCGACACCGTCCTAGGCAACTGGGAGCAGCTCAAGCAGCGCGAGCAGGGAGGCAACAAGACCGTCCTCTCGGGCGTGCCTTCCTCCCTGCCTACTCTCATCAAGGCCTACCGCATCCAAGACAAGGCGCGAGGCGTGGGCTTCGACTGGGACGAGCGTGCCGATGTGTGGCCCAAGGTGGCCGAGGAGCTCGCAGAGCTCCGCACGGCACTAGAGACCGCTCCTGCCGAGGAGGCTGAGGCTGAGCTGGGCGATGTGCTCTTCAGTATCATCAATGCAGCTCGTCTCTACAAGCTCAATCCCGACAATGCCCTCGAGCGCACCAACCAGAAGTTTATCCGTCGCTTTGGTTACATCGAGTCTAGAGCCAAGGAGCAAGGGCGCGACCTCAAGGAGATGACCCTAGCTGAGATGGATGCCCTGTGGCTAGAGGCCAAGGCTCTAGAGCTATCGGAGGAAGGGCAGTGCTAGTCAACGTAGCAGTGCTAGTACAACGTATCTATTCGTGTGTCCCAATAATAACCTAACTCACCTATTAAGCAAGATTTATGAACAAGATCCTAACCTCTCTGACGAGTGCCGTATGCGTAGGCCTTGCCCTCATCGGGTCAATGACCACGGCCTCGGCGCAGAACATCCAGCTACACTACGACCTCGGTCGCCACGTCTACCCCACGACACAGGCTGGGCGCCCCTACATCACCGCCACTATCGAGCAGAAAAGCCTCGACAAGTGGGGCGACACCTTCTACTTCGTCGATATGAACTTCCTAAGTCAGGGGGCTGTGCAGGCCAACTGGAAGTTCCTGCGCAACCTACGCTTCTGGCGCGGCCCACTCTCGTGGCACCTGCGCTACGATGGCGGGCTACGCTTCGTCAATGCTCCCCAAAGCAACGTCGCCATCTCTATGCGCGATGCCTTCTTCACGGGGGCTACCTACAGCTGGCGACTGCCTAGCAAGAGGCTGATGATCAACTTCACTGCGGCCTACAAGTACATCAAGAATCACGAGAGCCCGCACAACTGGGAGCTCACCACTGTGTGGAACTACACCTCCGAGACAGGCTTCTTCAACGCTACAGGCTTCGCCACCTGGTGGCAGGAGCGTGATGCACGCTGGGGGACGCGGTACAAGTTCATGTCGCAGCCACAGTTTTGGCTCAACCTCGACCGCATTCAGGGCGTATCGGACGACTTCCGCCTGAGTGTAGGTACCGAGATCCGCATCTCCAACAACGTCGATACCAACCGCTGGCTCGTCGTCCCCACGCTAGCCCTGCGCTGGTCGTTCGGCAAGTAACGGCTCGCAAGCACTAGCGTACGGCGATGCCCCCGTAGCCCTCCCTCTGGGAGCTCGCTACGGGGGCATTGCTATGGATATAGGTGTAGGTGTCGTGGCTACTCGGCGTACATCTCGGCGATCAGGTCGGCATAGTGTTCATTGACCACGCGACGCTTGATCTTGAGCGTAGGGGTGAGCTCGCCATTGTCTATCGAGAAGGGCTGTGCGAGGAGCTTAAACTTCTTCACCTTCTCGTACTGAGCCACAGCCCCTAGGGCATGCTCTACGTGCGCACTCACTAGGCGATAGAGCTCGTGGTCGTGCACTAGCTCGGCCTCGGGGCGAGCTATGTCGATGCCACGCCCCTGAGCTTCGCGCTTGAGGAGCTCCCAGTTGGGGTAGATCAGAGCCGTAACGAACTTGTGCCCATCGCCTATGATAGCCACCTGCTCGAATATGGGGTTGAGGGCCAGTAGCCCCTCGAGCATCTGTGGGGCGATGTACTTGCCATTGGCCGTCTTGAAGAGGTCTTTGATACGCTCGGTGAAGTAGAGGGTGCGCCCCTCGAGGCGTCCAGCATCGCCCGTGCGAAAGAAGCCGTCGGGGGTGAAGCTCTCGGCATTGGCCTCAGGATTGTTGTAGTACTCGGTGATGATCGTAGGCCCCTTGAGCTGTATCTCGCTAGTCTCGGGATCGATACGTACCTGTACATGCTCGAGCACCTCACCGATAGAGCCCATCGTGAAGCCCGTCTGTGGGAAGCAGCACACCGTAGCAGTGCTCTCCGATAGCCCATAGCCGTAGCAGATAGGTATCGTTACCGACTGTAGGAAGCGATTGACCTCGGTAGAGAGGGCCGCCCCTGCCACGGGGAAGAACCGCCCTCGCTGTAGGCCCAGCACGCCCTTGAGCTTGGCAAAGAGGGTACGTCTATAGAGCTCGTACATCAGCTTGAGGTGCAGAGGCGGGCGTCGCCCCTCATTGACGTACTCGAGGCGATAGCGTTCACCCACACGCATGGCGTGGTGCATGATGCGCTGCACTAGAGGTGGCATACTGCCTATCTTGTCGAGGACGCCAGCGTAGACCTTCTCCCAGAAGCGTGGCACGTTGCACATCATCGTGGGGCGTATCTGCGGTAGTGCTTGTAGGATGGTCTTGGGGTTGGTGAGGATAGCCGTCGTACAGCCGATGAAGAGGCAGTAGTACGTCCACGTCTTCTCAAAGATATGGCTTAGGGGCAGGAAGCACATACTCACATCGCGGCTCGAGAGGAAGTCGAATAGCTCCACATGAGCCCCGATCTGTACGCTGAAGTGGCTATGCGTCAGGGGTACACCCTTGCTACGTCCCGAGGTGCCCGAGGTGTAGATGATCACTGCCAGATCCGAGGCTAGGGCCTGCGAGGCCGTTACGTTGGCTACGTTTTCGTGGCTCTTGCTGTCGCCTCGTCGGATGAACTCCTCGTAGTACATCGAGCTGCGGTCGTCGGTGTGGAGCACTACGCTGCGGTCGTAGATGATGATACGCTTGAGGCGTCCGCTAGAGTGCTGTACCTCCCAGGCATTGTTGTACTGAAACTGATCGCCCACCAAGATATACTTCAGGTCGGCATCCTCTACGATGAACGACACCAGCTCGGGCGTAGAGGTGGCATACAGAGGCACCGACACCCCTCGCATCATATACAGGCCCAGCTCAGCCGTGAGCCCGTGTACAGTATTCTGCGCATACAGCCCTACGCGCTCTCCAGGCTCTATCCCTAGGTAGGCGAAAGCCTTGGCTGCTGCTAGGCATCGCTCCGATACCTGCTCGCCATCGAGGCTGTGCCAGGGGCCATTGTCGTGATCTTGGTACTTGAGTATCGTCTTGTGGGCATAGAGGCTCCTAAGCCTCTGTGGGTACTCCGCTAAGTGATATAGTTGCTTACTCATAATCGTATTCCTCCCAATTATCTACTAGCAAAGATACACAAATTATCCTGCTGTGTGCAACCTCCACTCCCTCCCTCCTCCCTCCAGCATCCGACAGCGACCAATATCTGACGTCCAATACCCAACGCCAAAACCCCTAGGGTGAACGAGGCAAATGCCCTAGGCCGTCCGCTTCGTTCACCCTAGACCGTCCGGCTGGCTCCCCTAGGGCTAATGATGCGGAGCATGCCTGCCCTCCTATGGCTCTGGGTGGCCGTAGCCTACAAGTTTTTGCACCTAGGGATACCATTCTTTGGCGAAGAAGCGTTATCTTTGTGGATATACATTTGTTGATTATGATAAGGCTCAAGTCTATATATATACTGCTACTATGTCTCTGTACCTTGACTGCTGGAAGTATCACCACCACGGCTAGCGCGCAGAGAGCCAAGACGAGTAGTACCGCCAAGAAGAAAAAGCGGACGACTACCCAGCGTCGAGTATCGGCACGCAAGCGTTCTGTGGCACAGCGTACCTCCTCCGAGCTCATCGATGCTGAGGTGGCTCGTCTACGTCGCCTCGATAGCATACGCCAGCTACATGGCGAGCCTAGGCTGGTCACGGGGCAGGACATCTCTGCCATCAGCGATACCTCGCCCATCATTACCCGCTTTCGCCGTGGCGATACTACTCTGATGATGAGCTCTATCGAGAGCCTCTACTTCGGCCATCAGACCAAGAAGGGGGAGGATAGTTTCCTCGCTCAGATAGAGAGCGAGGTCGATGCCTCTATCAAGGCCTCGCAGTACGCCAAGGCTCTGCAGTCGGCACAGCGCGGCCTGTGGCGCAACCCTGCTCACCTCGGCATCCTCAAGCGCGCCTGCGACCTCGCCCACCACGAGGGGCATGCCAAGGTAGACCTCTACGTATGGCAGCTCACCGAGCTCCTCTACCTCATATCCCTGACGGGCGATGGCACGACGCACGAGGATGCCTACCGCGTGATGTCGGTAGCCGATGCTTACCTCTTCGAGACGCTGTGGCTCGAGACCCCTACGGCTCATATCCTTGATAGGCGCAACCTCACCTTCCAAGGTCGGCCCCTACTCGCCCTCACTATCGAGACCGAGCAAGAGGGCAAGCCCCTGACACGCTACTACAGCATTCGCCAGTAACCCCTCGAGAGCTACAGCATAGTATAGAGTGATGACAAACCGGTGGACCGTAGCTCAGCTAGACGACAACGACCTAGCCCTATCGCAGAGCCTCGCCCACGCCCTAGAGCTAAGCCCTATCATGGGCCGACTACTCGTAGGGCGTGGGCTTAGGACTGTGGAGGAGGCTCGCCGATACCTCTCGCCATCGCTCACCTACCTGCACGACCCCTACCTCATGCACGGTATGCAGCGGGCCGTGGCACGCCTACAGGAGGCACTACATGCCCATAGGCCCATCATGATATATGGCGACTACGACGTCGATGGCACCACAGCCGTGTCGCTCGTCTACTCTGCCCTGCGCGACCTCTTCGGGGCATCGGCTCTGCACTATTACATCCCCAATCGCAATGACGAGGGCTACGGCATCAGCCGGCGAGCTATCGTCGAGGCACAGGAGCTAGGGGCTGGCCTAGTCATTGCCCTCGACTGTGGCATCAAGGCGACCGAGGAGATCGCCTATGCCCGTAGCCTAGGCATCGACTTCATCGTCTGCGACCACCACCAGCCCGATGAGGTACTGCCACCAGCCTACGCCATCCTCGACCCCAAGCAACCCCTCTGCCACTACCCCTGTGCCGACCTCAGTGGCTGTGGTGTCGGCTACAAGCTAATGCAGGCCCTAGCCCTAGCCGAGGGCATCGACCCTCGACGCCTCTATGCCTACCTCGACCTCGTAGCCATCAGCATAGCTGCCGACATAGTGCCCCTAGTAGATGAGAATAGGGTGCTCCTCTACCATGGCCTCAAGCAGCTCAATAGTCACCCCTCGCTCGGTGTGCGTGCCATCATCAAGACGGCAGGCCTCGAGGGCAAGCACCTCGATATGGGGAGCATTATCTTCCACATAGCCCCACGCATCAACGCCTCAGGAAGGCTGATGAGCGGTGCCGATGCCGTAGCACTGCTCACCGCCCAAGACGCCTCCAAGACTCAGCGCGCCAGCGAACGCCTCGATAGCTACAACAAGCAACGCCGTGCCCTCGACCAGGCCCTCACCGAGCAGGCTGAGGCCCTCCTACGCCAGGAGGGCGACCTCGAGGGGCGCAAGGTGCTCATCCTCTACCAGCCCGACTGGCACAAGGGCGTGCTAGGCATCGTAGCCTCACGCCTCACCGAGCGATACCACCGCCCCACGCTCATCCTCACCCGCAGTGGAGACTACGTCATGGGCTCTGGTAGGTCTATGCGCAGTATCGACCTATATGCCGCCCTAGAGGCGTGTCGGCACCTGTTGGTCAACTTCGGGGGGCACAAGCACGCTGCTGGCCTCACCATAGAGGAGGGCATGATACCAGCCTTTCGTCGGGCTATGGAGAGCTACTTCGACGAGCACGTCGCCCCCGAGCGTCTCGACCCACCTCTGCGTGTCGATGCCCTGCTACGCATCGAGGAGATCACGCCTAGGCTAGGCAAGGAGCTGCTCATGATGGCCCCCTTTGGGCTCAGAAACGAGCGTCCGCTCTTCGCCACCCACCGCCTGCGCGATGCTGGCGGTACGCGTACCGTAGGCAAGCATCGCCAGCACCTCAAGCTACGCATGACCGATCGCTACTGCAAGCACCGCCCCCTGCACGGCATCGCCCTAGGGCTGGCCGAGCATGCCCCCTGGATACTGCGTCAGCAGTCCTTCAGCATCTGCTATACCATAGAGGAGAATACCTTCTATGGCGATGGCTTCATGCAGCTACAGGTCAAGGATATTCACACCCAAGGGGCATAGCCACATGCACCATCACCCCGAGCACGACTACGAGCTCCCCGAGGGCAACACCTCGCCCTACTACCCCGATGAGCGAGGCGAGGCGCACGAAGAGCGGTTTGCCTGGCCCGAGGATCTCATCCCCGACACCACGCCCACGCCTCCTACCTCCCCCTGTCTCTACGACGGACAGCCCGATAGTGCTCTAAGCCCCGAGCAGGTACTCGAGCGTTACTGGGGCTATAGTAGCTTTCGGCCCCTACAGCGCGACCTCGTGCTCTCTGTCCTCGAGGGGCACGATACCATGGGGCTACTCCCCACAGGTGGAGGCAAGAGTATCTGCTTTCAGGTGCCTGGGCTGATGCTCTCGGGCATCACGCTGGTCATCACACCGCTCATCTCGCTGATGAAAGACCAGGTCGATCACCTGCGTGCACGTGGCATCAAGGCCACGGCTATCCACTCGGGCATGCACAGCATGCGTATCACGCAGACGATAGACAACTGTATCTATGGGCACTACAAGTTCCTCTACATCTCCCCCGAACGGCTAGCCTCAGCGAGCTTTCGCCTACAGCTACAGCACCTCGACGTGAGCCTGCTCGTCGTGGACGAGTGCCACTGTATCTGCCAGTGGGGCTACGACTTCCGCCCCTCCTATCTGAATATCCTCGAGCTACGTAGCCTCCTGCCACATATCCCCGTCCTCGCCCTCACGGCTACCGCTACGCCCGAGGTGGCCGAGGACATCAGGCGTATCTTGGGCTTCGGCCCCGAGGCGCGCACCTACCAGAGGAGCTTCTATCGCCCCAACCTCAGCTATTCCATACGCCGTGCCGAGGACAAGGAGCGCATGATGCTACACATCCTCTCACGTGTCGAGGGCTCTGCTATCGTCTACTGCCGTAGCCGCGACCTATGCCGGCAGATGGCACGCTATATACGCGATGCTGGTATCAGTGCCACCTACTTTCACGCAGGCCTCACGCATGCCGAGCGCGAGCTCCGCCAAAACCGCTGGATGCAGGGCGAGGTACGCGTCATGGTAGCTACCAACGCCTTCGGCATGGGGATAGATAAGCCCGATGTGCGCCTAGTGGTGCACCTCACTATGCCGTCGTCGCTCGAGGAGTACTTTCAGGAGGCAGGGCGCGCAGGGCGCGATGGGGCACTCAGCTACGCTGTGGCTATCGTAGGGCAGGCCGACCACCGCATGCTAGAGCGTCGCCTAGCAGATGCGTTCCCTCCTCTCGACTATATCTACCACACCTACGAGTCGCTCTGTAGCTTCCTAGGTGTGGGCGAGGGCGAGGGTCTAGGCCATAGCTACGACTTCGAGTACGATCGCTTCGTGCGCCACTACCGCATGCGCCCCGTGCAGACACGCTCGGCGATAGAGATCATGGAGATAGCAGGCTGGCTATCGTACCACGAGGAGGAGACACGCTCGCGCCTACACTTCGTCTACACGCGCGATCAGCTCTATCAGCGACATGTCGGGCACGACCAGCTACTGCGAGCCATACTGCGCCTCTACACGGGGCTCTTTGCCGACTACGTCTTCATCAGCGAGACCGACCTCGCCAGTACTACAGGCCTCACTCCCGAGGAGATCTATGGCATGCTCACCGCCCTCGACAGGATGGGAGTCGTCCACTACATCCCACGCAAGAACATCCCCCGTATCGTCTTTCGCATACGGCGAGAGGATAGTCGCTATCTCACCATACCTCGCCACGCCTATCACGACCGCTACGAGCGTATGCGCCAGCGCACCGAGGCTATGGTGCGCTATATCACCGATCAGTCTACATGTCGGTCGCGCCTCTTGGTAGGCTACTTTGGCGAGCATAGCGAGGTAGCCTGCGGTCAGTGCGACGTCTGCCTAGAGCGCGTGGAGCAGGGGCTAAGGCATTACATCGTAGAGGATACTAGCCGCGCTATCGCCCACCTGCTGGCTCAGGCACCTCTGGGCTATATCACTACGACCGACCTAGCACACGCCCTGCCCTATGCGGCCACCGATGTCTTCGCAGCCGTGCAGTACCTCCTGGCCGAGCAGCTCAGCGACGGCTGGCGCCTAGACGGCCACCTCCTCTGCCGTGATACCTAGCCCTTGCTGGGCTGATCCTCCCCCGAGAGTTAGCGCGTGCCCATCTGCCATAGGCTAGGCCTACCGTCCACGAGGCCCGATAGCCTCCGAAGCCCTACCCAGAGTGTTAGACAGCGATAATGCCCCCCTTGTGGAGTAGTCGGTCATTCATCTCAGTATCGACCTCTTGCTTCAGCTTGTCAATAGGGCGAGAAGTTTTTGGGAGGTCATTGCTTGCCATATCATATGTGGGAACTTTCTTTGTAGTCTTCCGCTCCCCAAGTCCTCTGCTCTCTATGAGGTGGCTCTAGGGGGGGAGCAGGGATGCTAGGTTATTGGGCGAAATGTGGTACTTTTGTGGTTTGAATATGCAGAAGTGTGGCATGGTCATAGATACGTATGCAGGGCTAGATACGCTCAAGAGGATTGTCGTGGACAGGGAGCCCATCTCTCTGTCGGCCGATGTGTGGGCAGGGATAGAGGCGTCGTATGCCTTCCTATCCTCCTTTGCCCACGACAAGGTGATCTATGGGGTCAATACTGGCTTTGGCCCCATGGCGCAGTATCGGGTAGGCGAAAGCGATCGCCTTGCCCTACAGTACAACATCATCCGTAGCCATGCCACAGGGGCAGGCTCTCCACTGCCACCGCTCTATGTGCGAGCAGCTATGGTGGCACGGCTATATACCCTAGTGCAGGGGTGCTCGGGCGTACACCGCTCGTGGGTAGAGCAGCTCGTGGCTTTCATCAACCACGATATCTGCCCCGTAGTCCCCGAGCACGGTAGCGTGGGGGCGAGTGGCGATCTCGTACAGCTAGCACACATCGCCCTAGCCCTCATCGGCGAGGGCGAGGTCTACTATCGAGGCGAGCGTCGTCCTACGACGGAGGTGCTGTCGACCCTAGGGCTAGCACCAGCGACGATCTACCTGCGCGAGGGGCTAGCTATGTGCAATGGCACCTCGATGATGACTGGCATAGGGCTCATCAACCTGCTCCACGCACAGCGTCTCCTCGAGCATGCTACTCATAGCGCCGTACTCATGAACGAGATCGCCTCGAGCTACGACGACTTCGTGGCCCCTCCCCTGAGCCACGCCAAGCGGCACCATGGCCAGCGGTACATTGCCGAGCGTATGCGTGCCCTGATGCACGACAGCCGAGCTCTGCGCCAGCGCGAGGCCGAGCTCTACCGCCCTACGGGGGAGGCCCCGACCTTCGCGCACAAGGTGCAGCCCTACTATTCGCTACGCTGTACGCCACAGATCCTCGGCCCCATATACGATGAGCTGGTCAATGCCGAGCGTGTGCTGCTCGATGAGACCTGCTCGGTGTGCGACAACCCTGTCGTAGACCTAGCCACCGCTAGCGTCTATCATGGAGGCAACTTCCATGGCGACTATGTCGCCTACGAGATGGACAAGCTCAAGATAGGTATCACCAAGCTCACCATGCTGGCCGAGCGTCAGCTCAACTATCTGATGCACGACCGCATCAACGGCATCTTGCCTCCCTTCGTCAATATGGGGGTGCTGGGGCTCCACTACGGCATGCAAGCCTCGCAGTTTACCGCTACCTCCACTACGGCCGAGAGCCAGACGCTCTCGATGCCCATGTACATACACAGCATCCCGAGCAACAACGACAACCAAGACATCGTGAGCATGGGTACCAACGCCGCTCTGCTCACGGCTCGTGTCCTAGAGAACGCCTATCAGGTGCTAGCCATACAGTGTATAGCTATGGCGCAGGCGGTAGACATACTAGACCTATCGAGCCAGCTATCGAGTGCCACACGCCGCCTCTACGACGCAGTGCGCTCGCTGGTGCCTGCCTTCGTCGAGGATCGGCCTAGGTACAGAGAGATAGAGGCGGTCATCAACTACTTGAAACGACTATAACTAACGACAATAAATAGATGAAATACGTGCTCGTAACTGGTGGTAGCCGAGGTATAGGCCGTGAGGTGTGCCTCGAGCTGGCCTCGCCAGACCACTATATCCTCATCAACTATCAGGGCAACCAAGCTGCAGCCGAGGAGACGCTACGCCTAGTGCGCGAGCGTGGAGGCGATGGAGAGACGCTACGCTTCGATGTGAGCCGACGAGAGGACGTCGTAGCCACACTAGGGGCATGGCAGAGCGCACACCCAGAGGCCTATATCGAGATACTGGTCAACAATGCCGGTATCCGGCGCGACAACCTCATGATGTGGATGGAGCCCGAGGAGTGGCAGAGCGTTACGGAGACTTCGCTGGGGGGCTTCTTTTACGTTACCCAGCAGGTGCTCAAGGGTATGCTCACGCATCGGTGCGGACGCATCATCAACATCGTATCGCTCTCGGGCATCAAGGGTATGCCTGGGCAGACCAACTACTCGGCCGCCAAGGGGGGCGTGATAGCGGCTACCAAGGCACTGGCTCAGGAGGTGGGCAAGAAGCGCGTTACGGTCAATGCCATTGCCCCTGGCTTCATCCGTACGGATATGACTGACGACCTCGATGAGGGCGAGCTCAAGAAGCTCATCCCCCTAGGACGATTTGGCGAAGCGCGCGAGGTGGCGGCTCTAGTCGGCTTCTTGGCCTCGGAGGCTGCCGCCTACATCACGGGCGAATGTATCTCGATCAATGGCGGGCTATACACCTAGCATCACAGCAGTACAACCTCAAACGGCACAATCGTATATGGCACAGCGTGTAGTCATCACAGGCATGGGTATCTACTCGTGCATCGGCAAGAACAAACAAGAGGTAGCCGACGCCCTCTACCATGGGCACTCGGGCATCGGCATAGATCCCGTACGCAAGGAGATGGGCTATGCCTCATCCCTAACGGGTATCTTGGAGCGTCCCAACCTCAAGCCCCTACTCGATCGCAAAAAGCGCAACTACCTCCCCGAGCAGGGCGAGTACGCCTATATGGCTACGCTCGAGGCCTTTGGCGAGGCTGGTATCGACGAGGCTTACCTCGAGAGCCATGAGGTAGGCATCCTATACGGCAACGATAGCAGTTCGCTCCCCGTCATAGAGGCCGTGGACATCATACGCGAGAAGCGCAATACGGTCCTCGTAGGGGCGAGCTCTATCTTCCAGTCGATGAACTCGACCGTCTCGATGAACCTCTCGGTGATCTTCAAGCTCCGCGGGGTCAACTTCACCGTCTCGGGGGCATGCGCTAGTGGCTCGCATGCCATAGGGCTAGCCTATCTGCTGATCAAGAGTGGGCTACAGGACTGCATCCTCTGCGGTGGCGCGCAGGAGGTCAACCCCTACTCGGTAGGTAGCTTCGATGGCCTAGGGGCCTTCTCCGGACGCGAAGACGCCCCGACAGAGGCCTCTCGCCCCTTCGACCGCGACCGTGATGGGCTCGTACCCAGCGGTGGAGCAGCGAGCCTAGTGCTCGAGAGCTACGAGTCGGCCATGACGCGTGGAGCGACAATACTCGCCGAGGTGGTGGGCTACGGCTTCTCATCCAATGGCGAGCACATCTCTGTGCCCAATGTAGATGGGCCGAGGAGATCGCTCGAGATGGCTCTACGCGATGCTGGTATCGCCAAGGAAGCGATCGCCTATGTCAATGCCCATGCGACCTCTACCCCCATAGGCGACCTCAACGAAGCCAAGGCCATAGACCTCGTATTCGGTGAGCACAAGCCCTATGTCGCCTCTACCAAGTCGTTCACAGGACACGAGATGTGGATGGCAGGTGCCAGTGAGGTTATCTACTCGATACTCATGATGCAGAGAGACTTCATCGCCCCCAACCTCAACTATCGTGCTGGCGACGAGGAGATAGCTCGCCTGCGCATACCCAGCGAGCGTGTAGATATGCCCTTCGACACTTTCCTCTCCAACTCTTTTGGCTTCGGAGGTACCAACGCTACGCTCATCATCAAGAAGCCCCAAGGGTAGTAGACACTAGACTATAAACAAATACATTAAACCAGCTCCGATATGGATAGACAAGAACTAGAAGCAAAGATCAGAGAGACACTCGCTGAGGAGTTTGAGGTAGCCCCAGAGGCCATCGTCCCCGATGCTCCCCTCATGGAGACACTAGAGCTAGATAGCCTCGACCTCGTGGATATGGTCGTACTCATCGAGAAGAACTTCGGCTTTAGCGTTACGGCCAAGGACTTTGAGGGGATCCGCACCTTTGGCGATTTCTACGACATGATAGCTCGTCGCCTACAGGGCTAGTAGCATGGCACAGTGGCGGGGGCAGACACGAGGCGGACGCTGGGGCTACCTATTCTTCATAGGGCTCATCCGTACGCTGGGGGTGAGGGTGGCATACGCCTTCCTCGCCATTGTCGTGATCTACTTCGTCCCCTTCGCCCCACGAGCCACGGCCTCGGTATGGCGATACGCTAGGCGCAGGCTGGGCTATGGCCGTCTGCGTAGTGCTCTGCTAGTGCTTCGCAACTACTATCGCCTCGGGCAGATCCTCATCGACAAGGTGGCTCTAGGCCTCGGACGCCAGGCGAGCTATCGGTTCGACTTCGAGGGCTATGCCCCCTTTCTCGACCTGCTCAATAGCGATACTGGCGTGATCATGATCGGGGCGCACGTAGGCAACTGGGAGATAGGCGTGCCTTTCTTTGACGAATACGGCAAGCGCATCAACATCGTGATGTACGACAACGAGCATCGAGCCATCAAGGAGCTATTGGAGCGACACATGGGCGAGCCCCCCTTCAAGGTGATCCCTGTCAATGCCGATAGCCTCGAGCACGTCTTCAAGATCTCGGAGGCTCTCGATAGGCACGAGTACGTGTGCCTACAGGGCGACCGCTATATCAACGAAGAGAAGGTACTGCGCACCCGCCTCCTAGGGGCCGAGGCCTCGTTTCCTCTAGGCCCATTCTTGCTCGCCGAGAGGATGAAGCGTCCCGTCGTCTTCTACTACGCTATGCGTGAGCGTGGCATGCGCTACCGCTTTCACTTCGTGATCGCTCGCCCCATAGCCCGACAGCGTGGCACGGCTCCTGGCACTCAGCTCCTCGAGCAGTATGTCGATACCCTCGAGCGCATCCTAGGGCAGTATCCCGAGCAGTGGTTCAACTACTACGACTTCTGGCACTAACTCTCTACATCTATGACAACCAACGACAATAGATACACCAAAGATCATCTGTCGGCTGCCCAAGCACAGCGCCTAGCGCACGAGATCGTGCAGGGACCGATCGTCTTTCAGGTCTCTCGCCTCATGGTACGTATGGGCATCCTAGGCTATCTAGGCGACCATACCGAGGGGCATACTCTCGAGGAGATAGCCCAGTGGGCCTCCCTCTCGCACTATGCCACACAGATACTGCTAGAGTCGTCGCTGACGGCAGGCACCATACTACGCGATGAGATAGGGCGCTATCGGCTCTCCAAGGTGGGCTGGTTTCTGCTCCACGACCCCATGGCACGGGTCAATATGGACTTCAACTACGATGTCAACTACAAGGGGCTCTTTCACCTAGAGGCGGCTCTACGTGAGGGGCGTCCTGCAGGCCTTGGCGAGCTGGGGCAGTGGCCTACTATCTACGAGGGGCTATCGGAGCTAGAGCCCGAGGTGCAGCGTAGCTGGTTGGCTTTCGATCATTTCTATTCCGACAGCTCTTTCGATGAGGCCCTGGCAGTGGTCTTCGCACGCCATCCACGCCGCCTCCTCGATGTAGGGGGCAATACAGGACGCTGGGCGACACGCTGTGTACAGCACGATACCGAGGTAGAGGTAACGATACTCGACCTGCCTCAGCAGATCGCTATGATGAAGCAACAGACAGCGCACCTAGCCGAGGCCGACCGCATCAAGGGGCATGGCATGAACCTCCTAGACCCTAGTGCCACCTTCCCCGCGGACTACGATGCCGTGTGGATGAGTCAGTTTCTCGACTGCTTCTCGGGTCCCGAGGTCGTGAGCCTGCTACAGCGTGCTCGCAGAGCTCTAGCACCCGATGGTCGCCTATACATCATGGAGACGCTCTGGGATAGGCAACGCTACGAGACCGCCTCGTACTGCCTAGCGCAGATCAGTGTCTACTTCACGGCTCTAGCCAATGGCAATAGCAAGATGTTCTACAGCCAAGACCTGCTGGGCTATATCCACGAGGCAGGGCTCGAGGTAGAGACCATTCACGATGGGCTGGGCTACGGCCACAGCCTACTAGTGTGCAAGCCCGTATGATGCCCTCCCTCCGCTCACCTCTCTATGCTGGCACCGATATAGAGCGACTTATCCCACAGCGCGCCCCTATCGTGATGCTCGATGCCTACTATGGTATCGAGGACGGGGTCTCGCACTCGGGGCTGAGGATAGAGGCATCCAACCTGCTCGTAGAGCATGGTGCCCTGTCGGAGGCTGGCCTCATCGAGCACATAGCTCAGAGTGCGGCCGCTCGCCTCGGCTACATCGCCCTAGAGCAGTCGGCACCTATACGCCTCGGCTTCATCGGCTCGGTCGATAAGCTCTCGATAGAGCGCTTGCCTCTCGTGGGAGAGGTGCTACACACGGCTATCGTGGTGGAGCAAGAGGTCTTTGGCATCACCCTAATCCGTGCCGAGGTACGCGTAGAGCAGGAGCTCATCGCTTCGACAGGGATGAAAATCGTATTGCAAGATGAAGAGAAGAGCGAAGCGACAGCCTGAGCCAGCCCTAGTGCATCGCGTAGAGATCGATGTACGCTTTAGCGAGACGGATGCTATGGGAGTGGTATGGCATGGCAACTACCTCAAGTTCTTTGAGGATGGGCGTGAGGCCTTCGGGCGTGCCTTCGGCATCGACTATCTCACGATCTACCGCTCGGGCTATACGGCTCCTGTCGTAGAGCTCGACTGCCAGTACAAGGCTTCCGTTACCTTCGGCGATAGGCTCATCATCGAGACGGGCTACATCCCCACACCAGCGGCCAAGCTGTGCTTTGTCTACACGATACGCCATGCGGAGACAGGTAGCCTCGTGGCTACTGGCTCTACGACACAGGTCTTCGTGGGTGCAGAGGGTGTGCTAGAGCTCAATTCACCACCATTCTATCAGGCATGGAAGGAGCAGTGGCACGTCGACCTCTAGTCTGCATCGACCGCATGTGGCTCGTTACAGCCCTTGGCGATAGCCTCTCGGGGCATATCGAGGCTATGCGTGCCTATAGGTCGGGCATAGCCCCCGTCGAGGGCCTCCTGTCTAGTGGTACGATGCTCGCTGGGCGTATTGATCCGGCTTGGGAGGCTTCGCTCGATGCCCCCGTGGGGTGTACACGCCTAGAGCGCCTGCTCCTGCATACTATCCGATCGATATGTCCCGAGGGGCTGCCGTCCGACACAGTTATCGTGCTCTCGACTACCAAGGGCAATATCGACTGCCTCGCCTCTAGCCTCGAGAGCCTCGACGAGCGCACCCTACTACCAAAGCTAGCTCAGCGTCTAGCCGATGCCCTGCCTACATCTGCACCTATCACTGTCGTCTCCAACGCGTGTATATCGGGCGTATCGGCCCTGATCTATGCCAAGCGTCTACTCGAGCATGGTAGGTATAGGCATGCCCTCGTCCTCGGGGGCGACCTCCTCACGCCCTTTGTCGCTACGGGCTTCGAGGCCTTCCACTCGATGAGTACATCGCTGTGCAGACCCTACGATGTAGCACGCGATGGGCTCAATCTAGGCGAGGGTGTCGGGGCTATCCTCCTCGGCATGCGCGCGCCTCGAGCCGACGACCTCGTGCTGTCGGGCGGTGCTATCAGCAATGATGCCAACCACATCTCGGGCCCCTCACGGACGGGCGATGGGCTCTACCTAGCTATACGAGGTGCACTAGGCGAAGCAGGGCTGGTGCCCGATCAGATAGATATGGTTAATCTGCATGGCACGGCCACGATATACAATGACGAGATGGAGTCCAAGGCCCTCGCCCTCGCCTCGCTCTCGCAGACGCCTGCTCAGAGCCTCAAGCCCTATATCGGGCACACGCTGGGGGCGTCGGGAGTCGTGGAGACGATCCTCGCTGCCCTACAGATGCCAAGGGGGCTATGCCTAGCTACTCTAGGCTATGCAGATGCAGGTACGCCCATGCCTCTAGCCATATCGGGCACACATAGCACGCTAGAGATGCGCCATGTGCTCAAGACCGCCTCTGGCTTTGGGGGGTGCAATGCTGCGCTCGTCCTTAGCCGTGGCGAGGAGGCCTCCACGGCCCTATGCCCCGAGATACACGTACCTCGCCCTGTGTCTAGCGTAGAGATAGGAGAGGGGCGCATAGACTGGGGTGCAGGCAAGAGCTTTGAGGCTAGTAGCAGGAGCTTCGCGACCTTCTCACGAGAGGCTTACAAGGCACTGTGTGTGCCCAACATGAAGTTCTACAAAATGGACGATCTCTGCAAGCTAGGCTACCTAGCCACCGAAGTCCTCCTTGCAGAGCGCAGCTATGCACCCGAGGAGGTCGGCATCATCTTAGCCTGCCGAGCCGCTTCGCTCGATACCGACCTCAAGCACCAAGCGCGTATCGCATCGCCCGAGGGAGCTAGCCCTGCGATCTTCGTCTACACGCTCCCCAATGTCGTCCTAGGGGAGATCGCTATTCGCCACCGCATTCAGGGTGAGAACACATGCTTCGTCTTGCCACAGCACGATCAGGCCCTGCTACTCGACTACGCTCGTATAGCTATGGCACATGGAGCACTACGCTACTGCATCGTGGGTTGGTGCGACCTCCTTGGCGACCACTACTCTGCTCAAATGACACTATTAGCATACTAAAATATGGAACAGCTCGAACTACAACTCAAGCAACAACTCATCGAAGCTCTCAACCTCGAGGACATTACCCCCCAAGACATCGACGCCTCGGCTCCCCTCTTTGGAGAGCAAGGCCTAGGCCTCGACTCGATCGATGCCCTAGAGATCATCCTGATCCTAGAGCGTAGCTATGGTATCAAGATCGCTGAGCCTGCCAAGGGCAAGGAGATCTTCTACTCCGTACGCACACTAGCCGAGTACATCAACGCCAATCGCTAATGAGAGAGGTCTACGTAACGGGGCTAGGTGCGGTATCGGCCCTAGGCCTAGGGCTGGAGGAGCAGTGGCAAGCTCTGCGTGAGCAGCGCGACGGGCTCGGCATGCCTCGTTACCTAGATACTCGCCTCGAGTACCCTGTAGGTGAGGTCAAGCATCCCAACGAGGCTCTCATCTCGCGCCTCTCGCTCGAGCCCTCACCCTACCTCTCACGTACCGCCCTGCTCGGCATGCTAGCGGCACGCGATGCAGTACTCGATGCAGGCCTCGAGGATCTGCGTGCTGTGGGCCTCATCTCTGGGACATCGGTCGGTGGTATGGATCTGAGCGAACGCTTCTATGCCGACTACCGACAGAGCCCCAGCGATGCTGGCGATGTCCGCCTCACCACGATGCATACCTGCGGAGCTAGCACCGATGCCATAGCCCATTACCTCGGGTTGGGCGGATACACCAGTACCATTAGCACGGCCTGCTCATCGGCGGCCAATGCGATCATACTCGGGGCGCGCCTCATAGCTCAGGGGCATATCGATAGCGTCGTCGTGGGGGGGACGGACGCCCTCTGTGCCTTTACCCTCAATGGCTTTGGGTCGTTGCTCATCCTCGACAAAGCCCCTTGTAGGCCGATGACGGAGGGACGCTCTGGGCTCAACCTAGGCGAAGGGGCTGGTTACCTCGTCCTCCAAGCCGCCGAGGTAGCCCGCCGTACGCCCTACTGTCGTATAGCTGGCTATGCCAACATCAACGAAGCCTATCATCAGACGGGTAGTAGCCCCGATGGCGATGGCGCCTATCGCTCCATGCGCCTAGCCCTAGAGCGAGGAGGGATAACGCCTGAGGAGGTCGACTTCGTCAATCTGCATGGTACAGGGACCCCCACCAACGACCTCTCCGAGAGCCATGCCCTACGGCGTCTCTTTGCCGATCGCATACCGGCCTTTAGCTCGCTCAAGCCCTACATCGGGCACACGCTGGGGGCTTCGGAGGGCATAGAAGCCGTGTACACGATACTCGCCATGGCGCGAGGGGCCGTGCTCCCGCATTTGCGCTTCGATAGGGCTATCGAGCAGACGGCCCTAGTGCCTGCCACGAGCTATCGCGAGGGTGTATCCCTGCGCTATATCCTGAGCAACGCCTTCGGCTTTGGTGGTAGCAATAGCACCCTTTTATTCGCACAGCTATGATCATGCAGACCGACCTCTATGTCTGGAGCTACGCTTCCATAGACGCTAGCCATAGCGAGACGCTCGCCGATGGGCGACGCATGGCGCAGGAGCCCGACTACAAGGCCATCATCCCCAACGCCAACCAAAGGCGCCGTATGAGCCGTATCATCAGGATGGGCGTTGCCTCGGCCCTCGAGTGCTGTAGCGGTATCGACACTCAGCGTATAAGTGCTATCGTGTCGGCTACGGGCCTAGGGTGCCTTGCCGATACAGAGCGCTTCATGGAGAGCATCTGTGCCTATGGTGAAGAGATGCTCAACCCTACGACCTTCATCCAGTCCACCTTCAACACCATAGCTGGTCAGCTGGCCCTACTCCTACAGGCCAAGGGCGACAACATGACCTACTCGCACCGCTACCATAGCCTAGAGACTGCCCTCGTCGATGCCTCGCTGTACCTCGCAGAGGGAGGCGATCTGATCCTCCTCAACGCCTTCGATGAGCTCACAGATACGGCCTATCGCCTACAGCATCGCCTCGGCCTGCTAAGCTCGGGCGTAGTGCTTGGCGAGGGGGCGCATGCCTTCGTCCTCGGGCGAGCTACTCAGGGGGCATACGCACGCATCGCCTGCCTCGACTACTTCGCGGGTGAGAGCTCTGCTAGCGCGTTGCACGAGCGTATCATCGCCATGCTAGCCACGCAGTCTCTCGAGCCTACCGATCTAGGGCTATGGCTTCAGGGGAGCAATGGCACGCCAGCTCTCGCGCACCTATATGCCTCGCTCATAGCCCTAGAGCCTAGCCTTGGGGCATGCGCCTTCCCCTTCAAGAAGCTCTCGGGCGAGTATCACACAGCCTCGGCCTACGCCCTCGTCTACGCCCTCGAGGCTCTAGAGCAGGGGGTAGTGTCGTCGCCTATCCTCATACACAATAGCCGCGATGGCAGTGCGCATAGCCTAATCCTCATCTTGCCATGCTGATCGCCCTCGTGATCGTCCTCCTACTAGCTCTCGGGGTCTTCCTCTTTTGGGCCTCGTACTCTATGCGTGCACAGATCTATATGCCTGCTCTGTGGCGCATCTCCACGAGTGAGCCGATAGTCTACCTAACCTTCGACGACGGGCCACATCCGCAGTACACCCCACTAGTCCTCGACCTCCTAGCTCGCCATGGTGCACGAGCTACTTTCTTCTGCATCGGGAGCCAAATAGCCGGCAACGAAGACCTCCTGAGGCGCATAGTGGCCGAGGGGCATCTCATCGGCAACCACTCTACCCACCACCGCCCTACCTTCCCCTGCTTGTCTACCAGTGCCGTAGTGGCCGAGCTTGAGGCATGTTCGTCGCGCCTCGCAGACGTACTGGGGCGTAGGCCTCGCCTCTTTCGCCCACCGTATGGCGTGGTCAATCCCAACATTGCACGAGCTCGTCGGCTCCTCGACCTCACAGCTGTTGGTTGGTCTGTCCGCTCGCTCGACACGACTACGCCACAGCTCTCGCGTACCCTACGGCGCATCGACCAGCGCCTACACCCTGGGGCCATCATCCTACTACACGATCGCCTGCCTTATGCCCCCGAGCTCCTTGCGTCCCTCCTAGAGCTTCTCGACCAGCGAGGCTATCGCTACGACAGCCCGCTACCAGTGGCCGAGCCCTATAGCGATATCACCCCTGCCCTCACTCCTATAGTGCCTCATGTACGCCTAGCCGTGTCGGCTGTCGACTATGCCAGCGCGCAGAGACGCCTCGAGTGCGAACGCCATGCAGTACGCCAGCTCCTCGGTCAGCTCCTCGGCTCCTCTACTCCTGCCGACTATGCACGGCTAGACACGGGAGCGCCTTACCTACCTGAGCATCCGTCCCTGCACCTCAGCATCAGCCATACACGTGGCTATGCTGTAGTGGGCGTCAGCGAGGCGCATCCTATAGGTATCGATATAGAACGCCTCGGGGACAAGGTGGAGCGTGTCGTGAGCAAGTTCCTCACCGACGAAGAGCTCGCCCTAGCCTACGGCCTCGATAATGCTCGTCTCGCCCTGCATCTATTGTGGTCGGCCAAGGAGGCTGCCTACAAGCTCATCAATCCGCCCTCCCAGTCGCTCTGTAGCTTCGTCTATACCAGCTTGGCTCTAGCCGACCAATCGCATGGTAGCTTCACGCTCAGCTATCTCGATGTGCCCGACCACGCCCCTATCACTATCGACTACGCCCACACAGCAGGCTACGTGCTCTGCGTAGCCTCTCTCCGCGCCCTCTAGCCCCACCCTCTACACACTTCGTCCTCCACGGATCGCCTAGATTGATAGATGTTTCTCTCTAAAAACATCGAACTTTTTGGGCAAAAACATCGAACTTTCTCATCAAAAACATCGATGTTTTGGGACAGAAACATCGATGTTTTTCGTCCATATCTCATCCGCCAAAGATCGGCGACCATAGGTCGAGGAATAATGCTAACTTTGGGGATGTATAACCCCTCAACTAATAAAGTAGTATCTATGCAAGACTTCGTGGCTATAGACTTCGAGACCGCCAACCACGCACGTACCAGCATATGTAGTGTCGGTGCCGTACTCGTAGAGCGTGGAGAGATCGTCGGCACCTACTATCAGCTAGTGAGGCCCGAGCCCAACTATTACCATCCATGCAATATTCAGATACATGGCATCACGGGGCACGATACAGCACGTGCAGCTACCTTCGATAGAGTGTGGGAGCAGGAGCTGAAGGCCTTTATCGGGGGTCGTCCGCTCGTGGCGCACAACAAGGCTTTCGATGAGAGTTGTCTGCGAGCCACACTCGCCTTCTACGGCATACCATACGACGAGTATGCCTTCTACTGCACCTGCCAGCAAGCTAGGCGTGTGCTCGGCAAGCGACTCCCCAATCATCAGCTCAAGACGGTGTCGAGCTACCTCGGCTACGACCTCCAGAGCCACCACCACGCCCTTGCCGATGCCGAGGCATGCGCCCATATAGCACGTATCCTATTCGCTCACCCCGACAAATAATACACATCGCTCACCTATGCGGTACCTATGCCTGTGGATAACCTGTGCATGGATAGCCTGTATCGGTGCACAAGCACAGCGTATCATCGACAACAGGCTGATCGATCAGGGACGTAGTCGCCTAGAGCTACGCCTCGCAAGCCTATTGGCCGACGGCCTCATCGATGAGACGACAGCGACACTCTGGCAGGAGCGCTACGAGGAGCTCCTGGCATCGCCCCTAGAGATCAATCGTGCAGGGGTGCAGGATTTGCTAGGTGTACCGCTTCTCTCCGAATACCAAGCTTATCAGCTGGTGCGCTACCGCACCGATAGGGGACGCATAGCATCGCTCTACGATCTCAAGGCCATAGAGGGCTGGGACGACGAGGCTATCGTGCTCTTCCTTCCCGTCCTCTACTGTGCCGATGAGGCCGACACCCAGCCCCCCTCGCTGACCTCCGTGCTAGAGCGTGGGCAGAGCCAGCTAGATTGGCTCGTCCAGCGTCCATGGTGTAGCGAGCGCGAGACGGCACGCTACATAGGTAGTGCAGAGTCTGTGATGCTCGGCTGGCAATGGCGTAGTAGTGGGCACGCATCGGCCTTCGTAGGTGCCGAGAAGGATAGCTATGAGCCGTGGCGTAGGGGAGGGCATCGTGGCGCAGACAGCTACGCAGGTCATGTAGCTCTATATGATGTGGGTGTGGTGCGTAGGCTAGT
>JBHACB010000023.1:0-6559 GCA_041854325.1 Porphyromonas sp. | reverse complement strand
TGGGCCAGCTGGTGTGGCCCCTGCCGCCGTGCTATCCCCGAGCTCATGGAGATCAACAAGGAGTATGGCCCCAAGGGACTCAAGATAGTAGGTATCGCCGTATGGGACAAGATGGATGACCACCTCGCTGCGATGAAGGAGCTCAAGATCACGTGGCCTCAGATCTTCAGTGAGAAGGAAGCTACCGACCTCTACGGTGTACGTGGCGTACCCCAGATCATGCTCTTCGGCCCCGACGGCAAGATCGTAGCTCGCGATCTCCACGGTCTCAAGGCGATCAAGGAGGCTCTCGAGGCCGAGCTCGCCAAGACTGGTGGCAAGCTCTAGTGCACAGCCTCTGTAGCATTACAATAATAGGAGTGCCTACGATCCTCACGGATCGTAGGCACTCCTTCGTCTGACGGCAGAGATAGGTCTAGCTAGATCTCCATCCCTCGAGTAGAGGCCATCCACTCTACCATGCTGGAGGCCCTAGCGAGGGGAGGAGTAAGGACTTAGAAAGGGTAGCCGAGAGCGAAGTGGATAGCGACAAGGTCGCGGAGAGGCCGTCGGCCAATGCTCCAGCGCAGACCAGGGTCGGCCTGTGGGTCATAGACCTTGATACCGGCATCGAGGCGCAGGAGGAAGTAGTCGAAGTCCCACCGCAGACCAAGCCCCGAGGCCAAGGCAAGCTCGCGATAGAAACGCCCGAAGCGAAACTCGCCATTGGGCTGGCTCTCGTAGGCCTTGATCGTCCAGATATTGCCAGCATCGACAAAGGTGGCGAACTCCCAGCTACGTGCAAAGCGCAGGCGGAGCTCTGCGCTAAGGTCTATCTTGAGGTCGCCCACCTGATGAAAGATAGAGGTCCCCACCGAGCGTGCCATGGAGCCAGGGCCTAGGCTACGTGCACTCCAGCCACGTACACTGGCCGATCCACCCGAGAAGTAACGCAGATCGACAGGCAAGACATCGCTATTGCCATAGGGCGACACGACCGATACGGCCGCATGATAGGCAAGCCCATTCTTGCCCCCGAGCCGATAGAGACCGCTATAGTCGATCTCGGCACGTACGAACTGGGCATAGTTGATGTTCATAAACGAATAGGCCCCATAGGCATCCTTCGGGCTCTTGCTAAGGCTAGATATAGCGTAGAGGACGTTGCCTGCACTTTGGGCATAGAGGCGGAGGTTGTGCACCAGCGGTGAGCTTGCTCGCCGATAGTCCTTGGAGGAGCTATATCTCATCATCAGCGAGGAGCTCACGATGAACTGGTCGCGGTAGCTAAGCATACGAGCATAGGCTGGGATGGTAGAGATGAAGTCGGCATCCATATAGCCGAAGTGCATATAGTCGACCTCTAGGAGCTTGAAGGTATAGCCAAAGGCAGGCTTGTTGCGGTTGGTCCAGGAGTAGCTCCAGCCAGCCGAGAGGACGTCGCGCCGAAACTCGGGGCGGGTCTGGTAGTCGTAGCTCAAGCTAAGGGCTGTAGTGGCGTGTATAGGCCTCTGCCTGCGTAGCGAGTAGAAGGGGACGAGCAGGCGAGGGAAGCTCAGCGTGGCCTCGACACCATAGCGGAGGTGATTGCTCTGCTCACCCGTCAGCTCTTCGTAGCCCACGCGACCTAGGAGCTTGAACTGCTCTGCTCCCCCGAAGATATTGTTGTGCGAGAGCGATAGCGAGGCATTGGCCCCGAAGTTACCCCCCGAGTGTGTCCCTACGAGGTCGGTTACGAGCTCCTTGCTACGCTCGGGCGTAGTGATGATGTCCACATCGAGGCGAGGGCGTAGGCTATCGGTAGTATCGGCATGGTGCTGTATGAGTACAGAGCGGATAGCTCCAAGGTCGGAGAGGGCGGCATAGGTACGCCCGATGGCATCCTGCGAGTAGAGGCTACCTGGGGCTATCTGGCTACGACCAGCTAGGACACGTGAGCGCAGACGATGGCTACTGCCACGCAGCACGGCTACCTCGCCCCTATAGACGGTATCGATCGGTGCTAGGGTGCTAGGCTCCTCGGGCAGGGCATGCTTCATCCGCACGGCACCGATGGTGTAGGTGCGCGCCGAGCTATCGGCTATGATGGTGTGCACCCACGCCTCTCGAGGGCCCTCGAGCGTGTCTACGTCGAAGCGGATACGCTCCTCACGAAAGTCCCAATAGCCTCTATTGCGCAGGATCTGAGTGATGCGCCTACGCTCGGCCTGCATAGCCTCGGGGGCGAGGGGTGATCCTGGGGCAAGAAACGAGGCGTACTGCTCGCTCGGGAAACGGCTCTTGGCCACAAGCGTATCGGCAGGGTGTAGCAGGGCGCGTATAGCTGTGTCGGCGATGCGCTCCTCGTGGTGTGCCACATAGTAGCGAGGGCCTAGGGTAATGTAGTAGGTGGCATGCACCTTGCGCGGGGCTATGGTGTCGATGCGCAGGGCGGTGGAGGCACGCAGGTAGCCGAGGTTGTAGAGCGCACTCGAGAGGCTACCAGTGCTGTAGTCGGCCTCCTGCTGGCTGAAGATGACGGGGGCGTCGCCCCACTGGCGTAGCTGTCGGTGGAGCCAGCCGTTGCTACTGCGCTTGTTGAGGTTGTAGATACCTAGCGACCAGTCGAAGATGCCGAAGAGCTTGCGATTGGGTCGCTGACCTACATAGCTCATCAGGTCGCTGGGCAGGGGCGTATGCCGTGTGGGGCTATCGATGACGATGCTCACTCGCCGTAGTAGGTACTGCCCCTCCTCGACGTAGCGTGTCGTGGCACAGCCTACGAGGGCTAGGGTGGCGATGACGATAGAGATAAGTCTGCGCATAGTATCTATCCGATTTTGTCCTCGAGCTCGAGCTGTCGTAGCACTAGGGTATCCATCTCCTCGATGATCGCACCGATACGGCTCGAGGCCTCTATGATAGCCTCGGTGGCGAGCGTACCACTAGCGAGCTGTGCCTCTAGGCGAGCCTGCTCGGCCTCCAGCTCGGGCAGGCGTAGCTCTATACGCTCGAGCTCCTTCTTCTCCGCATAGCTGAGGCGGACGGCACGAGGGCGGTCGGTGCGCCCATCGGCTGGCACCGATGTGGGGCGAGGCTTGGGCGAGGGTGGTGGAGCCTGCGATGCCCGATGCTCGCACCAGGCACGGTAGAGGGAGTAGCTACCAGGGAAGTCGCGTACGATGCCACCGCCCTCGAAGCAGAGCAGATGCTCGGTTACCTTGTCCATGAAAAAGCGGTCGTGGCTAACGATGATGACGCACCCCGTGAAGGCTGCTAGATATTCCTCGAGGACGTTGAGGGTGAGGATGTCGAGGTCGTTGGTAGGCTCATCGAGGACGAGGAAGTTGGGTCGACGCACCAGTACAGTACACAGATAGAGCCTACGAAGCTCGCCTCCGCTTAGCTTGCCCACGGGAGTGTACTGACGGTCGGGAGGGAAAAGGAACTGCGTGAGCATCTGGCTAGCTGATAGCTTGTCGTCGCCAGCGCCTGCCTCGAAGTGCTCGGCGATGTCCGTGACCACGTCGATGACACGCTTCCCGGGGTCGAAGGCTGGTGCCTCCTGGCTGTAGTAGCCGAAGCGCACTGTCTGCCCGACCTCTATGGTGCCTGCATCGGGCGTCTCTAGCCCCAGCAGGAGGCGTAGGAAGGTCGTCTTGCCGACGCCATTCTCGCCCACTATACCTATCTTGTCGCGCCGTGCGAAGGTGTAGTCGAAGTCGCGCAAGATAACCTTGTCTCCATAGCACTTGCACAGCCCTCGAGCCTCGAAGATCTTGTTGCCGATATACCCTACATCGCTGGTCTGTAGCTGCATGGTACTAGTGGTACGCCTAGTGGCTATGCGCGCCTCGAGCCCCTCAAAGGCCTCTATGCGATAGCGTGCCTTGCCTCCGCGTGCCTGTGGCTGTCGGCGCATCCACTCGAGCTCGCGGCGGTAGAGGTTGCGAGCACGGCCGAGGCTGGCGGTCTCGGCCTCGTGTCGCTCATCGCGCTTCTCGAGGTAGTAGTCGTAGCCACCGCGATAGCGATAGAGCTGGCCGTGGTCGAGCTCTATGATTTGATTGCAGACGCGGTCGAGGAAGTAGCGATCGTGCGTGATGAGTATGAGGCTCATGGTGCTACGAGCTAGGTAGCCCTCGAGCCACTCTATGGTGCGGAGGTCGAGGTGGTTGGTAGGCTCATCGAGGTAGAGCAGATCGGGCTCACTGATCAGCGTGGCAGCTAGGGCGATGCGCTTGGCCTCTCCCCCCGATATGCCCTCTATACTACGGCTGTAGTCGTGCAGGCCGAGGGCTCCGAGTATCTCCTTGGCTCGCTGTTCGTAGCTCCAGCCTCCCTGAGCCTCCATGTCGGGTAGTAGACGCTGCATGGTCGCCTCATCGCCCTGTAGCAAGGCCTCCTCCCAAGCCAGTACGAGGCGGGCTATGGGGTCGTAGCTACTGAAGCAGGCCGAGAGTATCGTCCCCGTATCGGGGAGCTGAGGCAGCTGAGGCAGGTAAGCCCAGCGCAGGCCATTGGCATGGGTGATGCTACCGCTCTCGTAGGGCTCTACCCCTACGAGGATATTCATGAGCGTGGTCTTGCCACTACCATTGGGGGCTATCAGCCCCACCTTGCTCCCTCGCTCTAGGGCGAAGGTTAGCCCCTCAAATAACACTCTGTCGCCAAAGCGTTTACTTAGTCCCTCGACTTGCAGCATACTTATCTCCTTACACTACCATACAACGAATAAGAGCCCAAGGCGCGTGCCCTGGGCTCTACTGTGACTCCGACAGGATTCAAACCTGTAACCTTCTGATCCGTAGTCAGATGCTCTATTCAGTTGAGCTACGGAGCCAGTCCTTCTCTGCTTTGCTGGTTGCAAAGATAGCACATTGTGCCGAAGTATCCAAATCGGCAACCTCTTTTCCACGAGATAACGCACCAAAAGTATAGTATTCCCACTCACGACACGCTCCATAGAGCCGTTAGCCTGCTAGATCCTCAAAGCTACGAGCCGTCTCACCACATGGACGAGTAGCTTCTTACCCCTTACGAGGGAGTATCATCGTAGGCTGACGCTATAGTAGCGTGCGTGTAGCTCCCCCCTAAAAAGCCTAGGGTGAACGAGGTGTTACCCCTAGGGCGAACGAGATGTCTCCCCTAGGGTGAATGCCTCGTTCACCCTAGGGGTAAAATGCGTCAGCCCTGGAGACTTGACCGATACGGACATATCTATATATTTGCATAGGAGAACGTCCTCAAAAAACAGCTCACTAGAGAACGAATACTCCATAGAGGCAAATCAAAAAGACAACGAATATCCATACAAACTACGAAAGACGACAATGAAAAAGAACTACTTCATGATGCTCCTACTGGTACTAGCGGTGTCGGTGAGAGCGGAGGCGCAGAAACGCTTTACCGTGAGCCTACAAGGCATGGCAGGGCGAGACTATTCGACCTCAGGCGCACTACACAGGCGTACCGAGTGGAAGCTACTACCCTCTATCGCCTATCACCTATCGCCAAGCATCAGCATCGGGCTCACGGCCAACCTCCCTCTGCGCGACAATGGCGTATTCAGCTCCACTGGCGGCGAGCTGTGGGTAGGGCTTAGCACACCCTCTGTAGCCGGCTTCAAGCTAACGCTAGCCCCTACGGTAGGCTATGGTATCATCGGAGCTTATAGCCACTCCAAAGCAAACGTATACGACCCCCAATCAGAGCCCCATGGCTACGTAGACCCCGACGTGCCGATAGCACATGCGGAGGTACGAGAGCGTTGGCACATCGGTATCAGGCCCACCATTAGCTATGCGATAGATCAACGCTGGAGTGCCACACTTAGCTTTGGGTTGTGGGGCTACTACTCGCATGCCGACGTGGACTTGGTGGACCACTACTGGTTTGCCAAGGAAAGAAGGCCTCAAAAATCTCGCTGGGGCTTTACCTCTAGTGCTGTCTATAGTAGTGCTCTGCGCCTAGGGATTAGCTACTCATTCTGAGGTAAGGGAGGAGACAACGGCCTCTATATCGTACAGACAGCCATAGCCGAGCCTCATAAGGGCTTCGACAAGGAGAACCAATCGGTCATGCGTTTGTATGTGATGATTACACAACCAACTCACATCGAAATCGACTCATCGTTGTCCGAGTTTATGGCGACACTCATAACTTTGCGATGCCCTACGAAACAATCTACGAAACAACTCGAGGAGATTTTGGCATTCACTCTCTCCATGCTCAATATGGGATATTCAGGAGAGTTTGATGGCAACTATGCTCTAGCAGGAGCTGATCGTTTTGGAGGGTTTTCCATAAACACTAAATGCTACATAAACGTGTATCCCCATTAAAAGACGACAATGAAAAAGAACTACTTCATGATGCTCCTACTGGTACTAGCGGTGTCGGTGGGAGCGGAGGCACAGAAACGCTTTACCGTGAGCCTACAAGGCATGGCAGGGCGAGACCACTTGACTACGGGAGGGCTATTCCATCGGGCCGAGTGGAAGCTACTACCCTCTATCGCCTATCACCTATCGCCAAGCATCAGCATCGGGCTCACGGCCAACCTCCCTCTGCGCGACAATGGCGTATTCAGCTCCACTGG
>JBHACB010000022.1:0-9303 GCA_041854325.1 Porphyromonas sp. | reverse complement strand
TACTCGTCGAGTATGGCGTCGAGAGTACGCTCGACAAGACACTCGAGCGTGTGCGGCGAGGGCACGACTGGGCTACCAGCGTAGACGCTATATGGCGTACGCATCGAGCAGGCGTACTCGTGGGGGCACACCTCATCCTCTGCCTGCCAGGTGAGAGCAGACAGGAGATCCTCGGGCATGCCGACCGCCTCTCGGTACTACCTATCACGACGCTCAAGATACATCAGCTACAGATCATCCGTGGTACGATCATGGCATCGGAATATGCTTCTGATCCTAGCGACTACTCCCTCCCTAGCGAGGATGAATACATCGAGCTGTGTCTTGACTTCGTAGAGCGTCTGCGGGACGACATAGTCATCGAACGCTTCGTGTCTCAGTCGCCTACAGAGCTCCTTATCGCTCCTCGGTGGGGGCTCAAGAACTATCAGTTTACCCAGCGCATACGCCAGGCTCTAGCGGTGCGCCAAAACTCTAGCGACAAGGTATGAGACGAGGGCTAAAACTCGGAGCACGAGCCTACAAGCAAGTCGAGAGGCGCATGATGCACGCCAAGCGTGCCGTCTTCAATCGCCGTGGCGATGGCGTACACTCACCCTATGCCTTTGAGGTCATTCGGCAAGTCTTTCGCAATCCATACCCTTACACCGCTTTTGCTCCCCTAGGGCGTCAGCTTCGCACCCATAGGGCATCACTCCGGACTCTGTACGGTGATCGCCTAGTATCGTCTCCACGTATCGCTGAGCTCATCTTCAGGCTTGTGCACCGCCATAGTCGTGGCGAGGTACTCCTCATAGCTCCTCAGGAGAGCCTACTCCCCCACTATCTACAAGCCACAGGCAAGGCGTCATCGCTCACACAGATCGCGACACTACCCTGCGGCACCATGGAGGCACTACCCACCGTCGTGGTAGCAGAAGACTGGGGGCAAGCCTCACAGGCAGAGATCCAAGCGTTTGCCGATAGCATCATAGCGCATAGGGGCGAGCAGGTCATCGTGCTACATCGGCACAATCCATTCATCGGTCGGGAGCTACGCTACCTAAGGCAGGTTGCACAGCCCGAGGTCGTCTTTGATACGCTCGATATAGAGGTCTGGGTATGGCGCAAGGCCATTACTCCAGGTAGATATAAGGTGCATTACTAACAACTTACAAAAACAATTATGAACACAGAGAAGTATAAACTATACACCAAGGGAGGCGACAAGGGCAAGACGAGCCTCGTCGGTGGCAAGCGTGTCCCCAAGTATCACGTACGCATAGATAGCTATGGTACAGTGGACGAACTCAATTCATTCATAGGCATGCTCCTAGCCCATGAGCTAGAGGAGATCGATAGGCAGACTCTGACGTGGATACAGCACAAGCTATTCTCGGTAGGCTCATATCTAGCTACAGATCCTACACAGACGGAGATACGCATAGAGAGCCGTATAACGCCAGAGGCTGTAGTACGCCTAGAGGGCGAGATCGATCGCCTTGATGACGCTGTTCCTCCCATCAAGGCATTCATACTGCCTGCTGGTGGAGCTATCCCAGCTGCTGCACACGTATGCCGTACGGTATGCCGTAGAGCAGAGCGCTGTATCTACCGCCTACACGATGAGCAGGCCTTGGAGCCCGAAGTGCTACAATACATCAACCGCCTGAGCGACTACTTCTTTGCCCTAGCACGCAAGGAGAGCTACCGCCTCAGCGGAGGCGAAGTAACCTGGCAGTACGAACACGACTAGCATGGTATCGGTCAATAAGGTTGCAGTGACGTTCGGGAGCTTCACGCTCTTTGAAGATGTATCATTCGTCATCTCTCCCAAGGAGCGCATAGCCCTAACGGGGAAGAATGGAGCTGGCAAGTCCACTCTCCTCAAGCTCATAGCTGGTATCGATGCACCATCGGCAGGCTCGATAGATAAGACTAAGGGGCTACGCATAGGCTACCTCCCGCAGGTAATGCGTCACACTGATGGCATGACCGTCTACCAAGAGTGCGAGACTGTATTCTCGCATATCCGTGAGCTAGAGGCAGAGGTCGATGCCCTAGCACTAGAGATGGCTGAGCGCACCGACTACGAGAGCGAGGCATACACCGACCTTATAGACCTCTATACACGGCGAAGCGATGAGCTTAGTCTCCATACCTCGGGGAGCTATCATGCCACTATAGAGCGTACACTAATGGGGCTAGGCTTCGAGCGAGAAGACTTTCATCGCCCTGCCTCTACTTTCAGCGGTGGCTGGCGTATGCGCATAGAGCTTGCCAAGATACTACTACAGAAGCCAGACCTTCTACTCCTAGACGAGCCTACCAACCATCTCGACATCGAGTCTATAGGCTGGCTCGAGCGCTTCATTGCCCAAGGCTCGAGTGCCCTGCTACTCATATCGCACGATAGGGCTTTCCTCGATGCTACTACCACTCGTACCATAGAGATCGAGCTCGGGCGCATGCACGACTACCGCACCAACTACTCGCACTACGAACAGCTACGCGAGGAGCGACTAGAGCAACAACGGCGAGCGTTCGACAACCAACAGAAGAGCATACGCGCCACCGAAGACTTCATCGAACGCTTTCGATACAAGGCGACCAAGGCTGTACAGGTGCAGAGCCGTATCAAACAACTCGAGCGTATGGACCGCATCGAGCTCGATGAGATAGACCGACGTGCCATGCACTTCCGTTTCATCCCTGCTACGCCCTCGGGAGCTTACCCTGTCGTCATCGAGGATCTACGCAAGGACTATGGCACCCATACGGTATTCTCTAGGGTCAATATGACGATTAGACGGGGAGAGAAAGTCGCTTTCGTAGGCAAAAACGGATCGGGCAAATCGACACTGATCAAGTGCATCATGCAGGAGCTCAGCGACTATACGGGGCACCTAGAGCTAGGGCATCAGGTGGAGATCGGCTACTTCGCCCAGACACAGGCACAGGAGCTCGACAACGACCTTAGTGTCTTCGAGACTATCGACCAAGAGGCCAAAGGCGAGATACGCACCAAGATCAACGATCTACTTGGGGCATTCATGTTCGGGGGAGAGGCAAGCGAGAAGCGTGTCTCTGTGCTCAGCGGAGGCGAGCGTGGCCGATTGGCTATCATCAAGCTCCTACTACGCCCAGCCAACCTCCTGATCCTCGACGAGCCCACCAACCATCTCGACATTCGATCCAAGGAAGTGCTCAAGGAGGCTATCGCACGCTTTGAGGGTACAGTCATTCTAGTATCGCACGATAGGGTATTCTTGGACGGCTTGGTCGATCGCATCTTCGAGTTCAAGAAAGGCTGCATTACCGAGTACATGGGCGGCATATACGACTGGCTACACAAGAGAGCAGGAGAGGAAGACGAGGTGGCTAATCCTCGAGCTACGGAAGTGCGTATCGCCATGAGCTCTTCCAACCAAGTCGGAGCCCAAGACTACGCCAAGCAAAAGGAAGAAGCCAAGCGCATCAGATCCACAGAGCGAGAGATCAAGCAGATCGAGGAGCATAGTGCTACGATAGATGCCGAGCTACGAGATATAGAGGCACGGCTAGCCACCGACGTTGATCCTAGCCTCTATGAGCGTTACCAACAGCTACGCGATGAGCAGGATGCCTTGATGGCTCGTTGGGAAGAGCTCTCTCTACTACTCGAGTAACCCCTTATGGTAGATGTATATGAGGAGGATAAGGCCATTTGTCTCATTTCTACTCGAGATCGTCTACCCTCGAGTGTGTGCCATCTGCCACGACCGCCTACATCGTAGCGAGCTGGGGGTATGTATCGGCTGCGCCTCTCGGCTACCTCTATACAATGCCGATCTATATGCTGCCCACGAACGGCTCTACGCCTCTCCACTATTCAGGCACCTCTACTCTGCCCTAACCTATCGAAAGGGGTCTCCTACACAGACGCTCATACACGCCTACAAGTATCATGGCCATACTGAGCTAGCCAAGCTACTAGCACGCATGATACTAGACCTCAATCATATCGATGCCGACGACTACGACCTCATCCTGGCGATCCCTCTAGAGCCCAAGAAGTACGCCTTGAGAGGCTACAATCAGGCCATGCTCATAGCCAAATACCTAGGGCACAGCCTAGGGCTTCCCTCTAGCGATAGACACATCATGCGCACTAACCTATCTCAGACGCAGAGCTCGCTCGGCAAGCTCGATCGTATCGACAATGCCAAGCTCTCCTTCGTCTTAGCCCCTAACCGAGCACATGAGCTACGAGGCAAGCGCATTCTACTCGTCGATGATATTCTGACGACAGGGGCGACACTTCTAGCGGCACTCGACCTGCTAGAGCAGGCAGAGGCTACACTAGTAGATGTATGCACGGCGACAGTCGCCGTCTAGAGGAGCCCTCTCGCCCTACCCTATCTAGGCTGGTGAACTACTAACTTATGTCCAATAGCTTTTTACGGGGGCTTCGCTTAGTTAGCGCACCGAGTACAGATCGTCAGAGCCTATATCATCTTCCTTATCCCTTACCTATGGAAAATGCGCCATCGTAGGCTAGCTCAAAAAAGCCTAGGGTGAACGAGGTGGTAGCCCTAGGGCGAACGCCTCGTTCACCCTAGAGGAAAAATACGTCAGCCCTAGAGTAAGTTGCAGAGCTGACGCATTAGGTATTAGCTCGGGGCTTAGATTTGAGCAACATTGCCTTGCCTTTTACTACTCAGGTCTTGCCTCCAGTAGACTCAAGCATATGGTGTAGTTTGTTCTCTATAGCCCGATGCTCGCGTATCACTGCGCGTATAGAAGTAATGCGTCAGCCCTGGGTGCGTGGTAGGCACATTGCAGGAATGTGGGCAAAGCCGTACTTTTGTCTAGCAATACAACGTGATATAGAGACTGCGCTTAGATAAATGGCAAGAATAGTAACCAAAACCGGCGACAAGGGAATGACAGGGATCTTCGGAGGCGAACGTGTCCCGAAGGACGATGTCCGCATAGAGGCCAATGGAGCTATGGATGAGCTCAATTCGCTCCTAGGAGTCGTCCGTGCGATGATGCCCCCCTCCGATATGCGCCATCCCTTCATCGGAGAGCTACAGAGGCATATCATGCAGATGATGAGCCTAATAGCCACCCCATCTGGACGACGGCTCGAGAACCCCAACAGCATTCATCCCTCTTGGCTCACCGAGCTAGAAGATGAGATAGCTCGCCTGATGCAGGAGACGACCGACAACGGCTACTTCGTGCTCCCAGGGGGTACGCCTCTCTCTGCTCATCTACATCTAGCGAGGGCTGTGTGCCGTAGGGCCGAGCGGCGCCTTTGGACACTCGATAGGCTGGATCCCCTACCCATGGGACTCATTGCTTGGGTCAATCGACTGAGCGACTATCTCTTCGTCCTCGCCAAGTGGGAGCTACAGTACCAAGGCTGGAGCGAAGACCTCTGGCAAGCCTTCAGCTACAAGCGCAAGAAACAGACCAATGGCTAGAGACAAGCATCTTCTACGGCCCCTCATGTTCGTCGGCACCGGTAGCGATGTCGGCAAAAGTATCATAGCCACAGGTATGTGCCGCATCTTGGTGCAGGATGGCTATCACCCAGCCCCCTTCAAGGCGCAGAACATGGCCCTCAACTCCTTTGCCACAGCAGAGGGGCTAGAGATAGGGCGTGCCCAAGCAGTACAGGCAGAGGCTGCTCGCATCGCCCCTCATACTGATATGAACCCTCTATTGCTCAAGCCTAGTAGCGAGCGTCGTAGCCAGGTCGTTCTTCATGGTAAGCCTATCGGCAACAAGGATGCTTATGAATACTTCCGCACCATAGGCCGAGGTGAGCTACGAGGCGAGGTGCATGCAGCCTTCGATAGGCTGTCGGCTCGCTACTACCCTATAGTACTAGAGGGGGCAGGTAGCATATCGGAGCTCAACCTACACAGCTCCGACCTAGTCAATATGCCCATGGCAGAGTATGCCGATGCCTGCGTGATCCTAGTGGCAGACATCGATCGCGGGGGAGTATTTGCATCGGTCTATGGCTCTATCATGCTACAAAAGCCTGAGCATCGCAGGCTAATCAAGGGTGTGATCATCAACAAGTTTAGGGGTGATATTCGCCTCTTCGATGAGGGACGCCGTATGCTCGAGGAGCTATGTGGTGTACCTATAGTGGGTATAGTGCCCTATTATACCGACATTCATATTGAGGAGGAAGATTCTGTGGCCCTCGCCAAGCGTGCAGTACAGAGCCAAGAGGGGCGCATCAACATAGCCGTCGTACTACTACGCTATATATCCAACTATACAGACTTCGCTAGGCTAGAGGCTGACCCTCGTGTACACCTCTACTATACCAACAACGTAGACGATCTGCAGCGTGCCGACATCATCATCATCCCTGGGAGTAAGAGTACCCTAGCCGACCTCTACGAGCTACGACGCAACGGAGTAGCCCAAGCAATACTACGTGCGCGTAGAGCAGGCAAGACGATACTAGGTATCTGTGGAGGCTACCAGATGATGGGGGTAGAGGTGCTCGATCCCGAGGGCGTAGAGGGTGATATAGCTCGCCTACCAGGCCTAGGCCTACTACCTGTATCGACAACTATGGCTGGCGACAAGATCACGCGTCAGGCGAGCTTTCGCCTCAGGGACTCTGACACCCCCTGCCAAGGCTACGAGATCCATATGGGGCGCACTATCCCCATAGAGGGTGTGGAGCCCTCTCCCCTAGCCTACCTCGACGAGGGGCGTAGCGATGGCTACTGGGCCGACGACCAGTGTATAGGCACCTACCTACATGGTATCCTAGACAATCCGAGTGTCGTGGATCGTCTACTGAAGCCCTATACTCATCGCCTAGAGACAAACCATGAGGCTATGGACTACGAGGCCTACAAGGACGAACAGTACGATAGGCTAGCTGACCACCTGCGCCAGCACCTCGACATCGATCTACTCTATCAACTGATGCAACATGATTAGCGGGCACGGCGACGACCTACACCTCTATCCCAACGTTTGGGCCAACTTCAGCTCCAACGTCTATGCCATGGCCGACCACTCGGCCCTAGTGGCACATCTAGGCGAGCGACTACCGCATTGCCTCGGATCGTACCCCGAGCCCGAGCCTATGGCACTACAGTGCCTACTGGCTGAGGAGCTAGGGCTTAAGCATAGCCAAGTACTCGTCACCAATGGAGCTACAGAGGCGATCTATCTCATTGCTCAGGCGACAGCGAGGGCTAGGACGCACATCATACAGCCGACCTTCAGTGAATATGCCGATGCCTGTCGACTACACGGGCATAGCCCTGTAGAAGTCGGTGAGGCCGAGACGCTCTGGTGCTGCAACCCCAACAATCCTACGGGTCGTATCCTCGACGAAGGCACGCTATCGGCATCTCGCCTCGTAGTGATAGATCGTAGCTATCAGTACTTCGGACGCCTTGCCCTGCATCAGCCGAGCGCAGAGGAGGTCGAGGGAGCCAATAGGCTATACATCCACTCGCTCACCAAGCGGTACCGCATACCAGGCCTTAGGCTTGGCTACATCATCGGGCCAAGCCCATGGATCGAACGTCTACGGGCTCTACGCCAGCCTTGGTCTGTCAATGCACTAGCCATAGAGGCTGGGCTATGGATTGTACGCCATCACTTCCCCGAGAGTATCGATAGAGCAGAGCTCTGGCGAGAGAGCGATCGCTTTGGGCAGGCTCTATCGTCTCTAGGCTATGAGGTGGAGCCGACCGATACTCACTTCATGCTCGTACGCACACCGCATCCAGTACACGAACTAAAAGAGTACCTAGCCCGAGAGCATGGATTGCTAGTACGCAATGCCTCCAACTTTGAGACACTCACCCCCTACCATCTCCGCCTAGCGACCCAAACGCCTACGGCCAACGATGCACTCATTGAAGCTCTGAGGATCTATAACGGTATGCACTCATGAAGCACCTCGTCAAAGCCGTTGTCCTCACCTGGGGCTTTGTAGGGCTAAGCCTCACGATCTATCTAGGGATCTTGTTACTAAGCCTGCTGACTAGAGACCTTGGTACGGTTATTATCATCTACTGTGGCGCCTTACTAGCTGTGCCTATCATCATGGGCTGGGCTGCAGACTGTCTGTGGGGCGACCCAACCTATGGACATCCGATTGTAGCCTTTGGCAAACTAATTGGCTGGGGTGAGCATCAGTTCAACCATGGGCGTTGTCGGGTTGCTAAGGGGCTAGTGTACAATGCTCTTCTCATCGTACTCGTCCTCGCTCTAGGACTTTGTTTCGAGCCCTACATACTGCTACCTGCCTTTGAGAGCTGGACAGGGATAGACGTCTTTAATACACTCATCCTAGGGGGGATAATCTACCACTTTGTGCACACCATTGGCATCTTCTTCATGCTATCGGGGACAACGCTAGTGCGAGAGGTACAGGGGGTCTTTGACGCCCTCGAGCGCGGTCTAGACGAAGGGCGACGCCAAGTAGCTCGTATCGTGGGGCGAGATACGGGAGCCCTCTCGGAGCATGAAGTGAAGACCGCCGCTCTAGAGACGCTTAGCGAGAACCTTAGCGATGGTGTCGTAGCACCGATGTTTTGGTATGCCTTGCTCGGTCTACCTGGGCTATTGGCCTACAAGATGATCAATACACAAGACTCGATGATAGGCTATCGCAACGCCCGATACAAGGACTATGGATGCTTCTCAGCGCGTCTCGACGATGTGGCCAACTACATACCAGCACGCTTAACGGCCCTTCTAATGATCTTGACCTCTGGCCGACCTCGGCTGATAAGGTTCGTCTGGAAGTATGGCCGACAGCATGCGAGCCCCAACTCGGGCTACCCCGAGGCAGCCCTAGCAGGGATCCTAGGATGCCGCTTTGGAGGCCCTCACGACTACTTTGGTCAGACGGTCTACAAGCCGTTTATTGGAGAGCAGGAACGCCCTCTTTCTTCCGCTGATGCCATACATGCAATACGCATCAATCGACGCGTAGAGCGAATAATGCTTATCTTTGTCCTCATCGTACGGCTCGCCATTGGGCTTGCCACCTTGCCCATACTCACTCACTGACAGTATAGCAATGAAGCAGTATCAGCAGCATCTAGATGTGCTCAAGGGGGTCGTGATCTTCTTGGTGGTGGTAGGGCATGCCTTTCACTTTGGCTTTGCCTATTATCGCTCACCTGTTCTGATGGCACTCAGGAGCATTGATATGCCCATCTTCCTCTTCTTGTCGGGGCTATTGGCTGCGAGCCCCATCACTTTTAGTCGAGAGGGTGTACGAGGCTATTGGCTCAAAAAGTCAAGGCAACTTCTGCTACCTCTGCTCTCCCTACC
>JBHACB010000021.1:0-77192 GCA_041854325.1 Porphyromonas sp. | reverse complement strand
CACGATCGAGACAGGTGTACATACCACCATGCACACGATCGAGACCATGCTGAAGCCAAAATGGCAAAATGTCGTCAATCAGTTCGCTTCTGTAGCGCTCGGCCCAATAGCCTAAGTAGGTCTTTATTTCCATAATGACTATAACATATTATCTGGCAACAAATATACGCAAACTCCATCGATTTATCAAATTTGTACGCCTAATATATTCATCTTAGTTGGAGAAATCTATTTAGCTACCCCTGCGCATCTCGATATAAAACAAAACATAGCCTATTTTGTCAAATAACTAGGCAAAATCTGCGACACAATCACTACTCTATACAATCATCGAAGCACGATCGAGACAGCTTATATCAAACAACGGCAGCGACCATTGAATGTTGGCCTCAGTCGATATTGAATGATCGCTTTGGTCGATATTGAATGTCAGCTAGAGGACAGATGCAGAGACGAGGTTGATTTGATACGGAGGCTATGGTCGGCAATCCACAGCAGGGTGCTCGGTTGGTGGTTTTTGAGTATTTTTGTGGAGAATATCAAAGGCTAATATGCTTGAGGAGCATGTAAGGCCGTTATTGTTATCGGATATAGTATGAAACAATCTCTCAATATCGCCCTAGTGGGCTACGGCCGTATGGGGCAGATGATAGCGCAGATAGCGCAGGAGCGGGGGCATCGGATCGCTCTGACTATCGACAAGGGGCAAGAAGACCTGTTCGGTAGTGATGCTTGGGCACACATCGATGTAGCTATTGAGTTTACTACCCCTAGCTCTGCATTTGACAACTGCTCACGCTGTCTAGATCTCGGGATCTCCGTTGTATCGGGGACTACGGGCTGGAGCGAGGGTGTAGAGGCTCTACGCACTCGGTGCGATCGAGAGGCGGGAGCCACAGTCTTCTGGTCATCCAACTTCAGCATTGGTGTCTACCTCTTTCTAGAACTCAATCGGCAGATGGCACGCCTCATGAACCAAGCCCTCGAGTACAGCATCGCCATGAGTGAGACACATCACATACACAAGCTCGATGCACCTAGTGGTACGGCTATAACGCTTGCTGAGACTATCCTAGACGAGCGTCCCGAGCTATCGGGCTGGTCCTTGGTCGGCAAACAGGCACCGGCTATCGATCAGCTACCTATATCGTCCGTACGTGAGGGCGAGGTGGCTGGTATCCACTCTGTCTCCTATACATCGGGAGCAGATCGCATCGTCTTAACACACGAGGCTTTTGGTCGCCAAGGCTTTGCCCTAGGCGCAGTGCTCGCGGCCGAGTATGCGGCTAGCCATACAGGCTTCCTCACTATGGCAGATATGCTACGTGGCTAATCTACTTTTACGACAACAAACAATGATGAAAAGACATATTGATCCCAACGAAACGCCCAAGGCGAGAACCATACGCTTCATCAAGGGTGGAATAGCGACGATCCTCGCATTGCTATTCTGCCTGTGGGCAGGCTGGGGGTGGTTTTTCTTGCCTCTGCTGGTCGCCGACTATTATTTCACCAAATACATCAATTGGGGCTGGGGACGCAACCACCCCAACAAGGCCCTGCGCACGCTCATCGTTCTCGTAGGTGATCTGCTGTATGTAGTGGTGGCCGTTACGTTTATATTTACGTTTTTCTTCCAAAACTTCGCTATCCCCTCTTCCTCGCTAGAGAAGACTCTACTGACGGGTGACTATCTCTTCGTGAGCAAGCACAAGTATGGTCCACGCCTACCGATGACACCTCTAGCACTACCATTGGTACACAACCAAGTGTTGGGCATGAAGAGCTACAGCGAGACCCCTACCCTAGCCTATCGTAGGCTCAAGGGTACAGGGCAAGTAGAGCGCAACGACCTTGTGGTCTTCAACTTCCCTGCTGGAGATACCGTCGCACTAGCGATGCCCAACCCCGACTACCTAACCCTGTGCACCCTCTACGGACGCGACGAAGTGCGCTCCAATAAGGCGACTTTTGGCGATGTCGTCTATCGCCCTGTAGACCGTAGAGACCACTACGTCAAGCGTTGCATCGGACTCCCTGGTGAGACGCTCGAGATCAGGGACACTCAGGTGTATATAGATGGGCAAGCTATTGCCAACCCCTCCAAGATGCAGCTCAACTACTTCGTACAGACCGATGGACGTGAGCTGACGAAGGCACTCCTTGATCTGCTTGAGATCAACTATCGAGATGTGAGCGTACAGCCTCTAGAGCTGACAACAGCAGAGGAGCAAGCCGACTTTGAGGCACGATACGGGCTACGGCCTATAGATACTCTCGGACGCTATGGGCTTATCTATGAGATGCCTCTGACGAAAGACATGGTGGAGAGCCTAAAGCGAGAGGCCTTCGTGCGAGACATTCGCCCAGTACCACACCCCGAGAGTGAGCTTACCTACCCTCTAGGAGCAGGTAAAGGCTGGACGATAGACGACTACGGCCCCATCCTCATCCCCAAGAAGGGTATGACCATAGAGCTAACCCCCGACAACTACAGCCTCTACGAGCGTTGTATACGCGCCTACGAGGGGCATAGGCTCGAGCGCAAATCTACGGGGCAGATCCTGATCGATGGGGTACCAGCCTCCAGCTACACCTTCGAGCTCGACTACTACTTCATGATGGGCGACAATCGGCACAACTCGGCCGACAGCCGTGCTTGGGGTTTCGTTCCCGAAGATCATATCGTCGGCCAACCAGCCTTCGTATGGCTATCGCTCAACGATGAACAAGGGCTCTTCTCTGGCAGGATACGCTTCGGTCGGATGCTACGCTTGGTCGATGACAAGTAGCACATATCCATGGCTCTACACCTATCTACAGCCTTCGCTCCACCGATACAGTACTTCTCCAAGCTATACGCAGAGCAGGGTACGTCTGTCTATATCGAGGCTTGTGAGACCTACGTCAAGCAGAGCTATCGCAATCGATGTCACATCCTATCGCCCAATGGGCTACAAGCTCTGACTATACCCGTAGAGCACAACAAGGTCGCACGTAGTACTACGCGCGACCTGCGTATATCGAGGCATAGCGACTGGCGTCATCTGCACCTCCAAGCCCTAGCCACAGCCTACGGACCGAGCCCATTCTTCGAATACTATTGGGATGATCTGCATGCGCTCATCATACATCCCTATACGCATCTATGGGATCTCAACATGGATCTCCTAGAGTTGCTCATAACATGGCTCGACATAGACGTAACACTCTACCCTACTGAGCACTTCACCCCCCCCGAGCGACAGCTCCTGCGACTGTGATTGGCGCTACCGCATTCGGCCTCGACAACCTATAGCCGACCCCACATTCGCCTGCCCGAGGTACTACCAGCCCTTTGCATCTAGACATGGCTTCGTCCCCGACCTAAGTATCCTCGACCTCATCTTCAACATGGGGCCCGAAGTGCCTCTCATCCTACAACGCTCGATCGTGTAGACACTTCGATCCGAGACCAGTACAAACAGAGAGCTCCTATAGTTCAGACACTACAGGAGCTCCTTATATTTACTCGACAGATTGGCTCGAGAGCGACACACATCCCAGCATGCCGTAGGCGACATACTATCCTTCGAGAGGCACAGCGTAGGCCTAGTGCCAGCTACCATTGAGCCCAAGAGCTCGCCTTAGAGCCGCTACCTGCTGTTGCCAGATCTCTATATCGCTCTCCTTGTCTTCTGGAGCAGACCGATCGGTGATAACGAGTGTTTGGTCTCCCGTCAGCTCGGTAGGGAGCAAGGCTAGGTCGAAGTATCCCTCATCATCGATCCAATGAAAACGGATATGGCTACCAGGCTCTACGATCTCCATTTGGGCCTCAATACTATCGTATTCGGACCACCGAAAGCATACTCGATCCCCAGCGAACGATACTTCGCCCGTTATCCATTCATCGAGCCCCTGTTCGGTGCTGAGCATCCGCCATAGACGCTCTCGGGAGACTTTCTCGATGATGTACTCCAACTGATACTGCGTACTTGCCATAACTGAGTCGCATTATTAGGTTCTGAAGCCTAAATATACACACTTTTTCTGACATACACACGTGGGAGAACAAGTTTTTTTTACCCTCTAGCAATGAGAAAGGTGTCGCCACCGATGGTGGCAACACCCTCTATCGTGCGGCAGAAGGGACTCGAACCCCCACGCCTCTCGGCATCAGATCCTAAGTCTGACGTGGCTACCAATTACACCACTGCCGCTACACGTTTTAGAAACTTGGGGTATCTCTCCCAAATCCGTTGCAAAGATACTGCTTTTTCTCAAATCACCAAATCCTTCAAGAAAAATATCCAGGATTACCTCATGAATAGACACCTTCATCAAGGCATCGAGTGGCACGATGCAGGGCTTATTCGTCATCTCATCGGCCATAGCTACGTGCTGTGTGTGAGGGGGGATGGGGAGTAGTCCCAATAGTTCGATGTTTGGGAGGAAAAATATCGAACTAATCAACCCAAAACATCGAACTTTTGGGCGAAAAACATCGAACTTTTTCATCGAAAACATCGATGTTTTTTGGGAAAAAGTTCGATGTTTTTCACCCAGCATACCACGTCTCCTCTCCCCTAGCCTCCTGTTCTTGTTGCCTCATCCAATGTTTATCGAGACTTATCCATTGGCCAGCAAGTCGATAATTCTATTCAGAGCTATCATGCCTCACTTATTCCTAACTATCAGTGGCATCTAGCACAGATCATATGCAGCGAAGTCCTATGAATTGGCGATATAGTCGGATACACGTACAGCAAAGTGGCGCAATTCATCTGAATTGCGCCACTTTGCTATTCAAAGGCTCTAAATATCCTTCCAAAGCCTATTCTGCGGAGGGGGCGGGATTCGAACCCGCGAAACGCTTTTGGCGTTTACACACTTTCCAGGCGTGCCTCTTCAACCACTCGAGCACCTCTCCTCTCTATCTCTAGGTGGCGCAAAGGTAATTCTTTTTCTTGATTGCGACAAGGGGACAAACTGTCTGTAGCATGTGTCTCGTTGTGGGCTTGCTACATTGCTGGAAATGTTGTAATTTTGACCGGAAATTTCGATAACATCTCAATTTAGAATTGCAAGGATTATGGCTGTTTATGTCAATGAAGTTTCCCGTACCTTTGGGGAGTATCTCCTAATCCCAGGGCTCACTACGCGCGAGTGCACTCCCCAGAACGTTAAGCTAACTACCCCCCTCGTACGCTTCTCTCGCGGCGAAGCTCCACGCATCCGCCTCAATATCCCCTTCGTATCGGCCATCATGCAGTCGGTATCCAACGATACACTCGCTATCGAGCTAGCACGCAATGGCGGTCTGTCATTTATCTACGGATCGCAGCCTATCGCTGATCAGGCGGAGATGGTACGACGAGTAAAGAAATTCAAAGCAGGCTTCGTAACGAGCGACTCCAATGTGAGCCCCGATGCTACACTTGCCGACGTACTACGTATCAAGCGTACTACGGGACACTCTACTATCGGCGTAACGCATGATGGCTCGAGCAATGGCCGCCTGTTGGGTATCATCACAAGCCGAGACTATCGCCTCGGTACCGATAGCGAAGACAAGCTAGTAACGGAGTTTATGACCCCCTTCGATCGCCTCAAGGTAGGCCGGCTCGGCATCACGCTCAAGGAGGCAAACAATATCATCTGGGAACACAAACTCAATACCCTACCTATCATTGACGAACACGATCATCTCGTCTACCTTGTCTTTCGCAAGGACTATGATGATCACAAGGACAATCCCATAGAGCTATCCAATAAGGCGACCAAAGAGCTACTCGTAGGCGCTGGCATCAACACTCGCGACTACCGCGAGCGTGTGCCTGCCCTCGTAGAGGCTGGTGTGGATGTGCTCTGCATCGACTCATCGGACGGCTACAGCGAGTGGCAATACGATACCCTACGCTGGATACGTGAGACCTATGGTGACACAGTGATGGTAGGGGCAGGGAATATCGTCGATGCCGAGGGCTTCAATTATCTCGCAGATGCTGGTGCCGACTTCGTCAAGGTAGGTATCGGTGGTGGCTCTATCTGCATCACACGCGAACAGAAGGGCATAGGTCGTGGTCAGGCTACAGCCATTATCGAAGTAGCTGCAGCACGTGATGCCTACTATGAGAGGACGGGCATCTATGTGCCTATCTGTAGCGATGGCGGGCTCGTGCACGACTATCACATGACGCTGGCAGTAGCCATGGGAGCTGACTTCCTGATGATGGGGCGCTACTTCGCACGCTTCGACGAATCACCTACACGCAAGCTCAAGATCGGCAACAATATCGTCAAGGAGTACTGGGGAGAAGGCTCCAATCGAGCCCAAAACTGGCAACGATACGACAGTGGAGGTAGCGAAAACCTCAAGTTCGAGGAAGGGGTGGATAGCTATGTCCCCTATGCTGGCAAGCTCAAGGACAACCTCGCTATCACCCTAGGCAAGATGAAGGCTACCATGTGTAGCTGTGGGGCTGTATCTATCGAAGAGCTCCAAAGCAAGGCGAAGATAACCCTCGTCTCCAGCACTTCTATCGTCGAGGGTGGTGCCCACGATGTGATCCTCAAGGACAGAGGCTAGATGATAACCATCGTAGGTCCTACGGCATCGGGCAAGACTGCTCTAGCAGCACATCTAGCTCATCGCCTAGGCTCGGAGGTGATCAGTGCCGACTCTCGGCAGGTCTATCGTGGTATGGACCTAGGCACCGGCAAGGATCTCGCAGACTATCAAGTGGCAGGGGCTCTAGTCCCCTACCACTTGATTGACATTGTGCCTGCTGGTAGCCGATACAATCTGTTTGCCTATCAGCACGACTTTCATCGTGTCTATGCCGATATGCTAGCCCGAGGCATCGAGCACCCTATTCTGTGTGGTGGCACAGGGCTATATGTAGAGAGTGTATTGCGTGGCTATCATTTGCCAGACGTCCCCGCCAACGAGGCTTTGCGCCGTCATCTACAAGGCGCTACTCTCGATGAGCTACGTCGGAGATTGGCCTCCTATGGCCCACTACACAATACGACCGATGTAGATACAGCTCAGCGGGCCATACGAGCGATAGAGATAGCAGACTATATACACCGACAGCGTATCGAAGGGCTTGCTACCACCGAATTTGCTCCTGTCGATAGCCTCATCATATGCTTGGACTTGAGCCGAGAGGCTAGGCGCGAACGCATTAGCCAGCGCTTGAGGACACGCCTCAACGAGGGCATGACAGCCGAGGTCGAGGGTCTACTCTCTCAGGGTATAGCCCCCGAAGATCTGATCTACTATGGCCTCGAATACAAGTACGTTACCCTATATGTAATCGGGGAGATGAGCTATATCGATATGGTAGGTCAGCTCGAGACGGCTATCCATCAGTTTGCCAAGCGACAGATGACTTGGTTTCGCGGTATGGAGCGCCGAGGCTTCACGCTACACTATATCGATGCTCTAGCTCCCATGGCGGACAAGATCGAGGCCGTCATCGATCTACTAGAGAATTAGAGCTGGTGGTCAATAAAGAAACTCGCTATCCTCTCTTACCGAGTGGATAGCGAGTTTTCGCTTTTAAGGCTCTAGCCCAGAGGATGCTATTAGCCACGCTTGCGTAGCTCGTCGCGGATCTCCTTGAGCAGAGCGATGTCTGCTGGATCTTCAGCAGGAGCTTCGGGGGCTGGAGCCTCTTCTTGCTTGCGACGAAGGCTGTTGGCACCCTTGATCACCATGAAGATCACGAAAGCGATGATGAGGAAGTCTACGGTTACTTGGATGAAGTTACCATAGTTGAGTGCAATCTCGGGGACAGCAGCTACCACCTCGCCTGTCGCAGAGGTTGTCTCGGCTACGGCCTCACGGAGTACGAGCTTCTGATCAGCGAAGCCGTTGCCTAGTAGCAGACCGATAGGAGGCATGATGATGTCGTTCACGAGCGAACTAACGATCTTGCCGAATGCACCACCGATGATTACCCCGATGGCCATATCCATTACATTACCCTTGATTGCGAATTCCTTGAATTCCTGAATGAACTTGCTCATTGACTTATCTTGTTTACATTAATTTTGTATAACTCGTTGCAAAGGTAATAAAAAAAGGTGAATTGCACATCTCTGTATCAAATTCGCTACCCGTCCATCCTCTAACTGACCAATACGAGATATTGAGGAAGAGAGCTATGAAACCCTTTTAATCAGAAAGGAGGGATAATTCTGCTACATAGAATTATCCCTCCTTTAAGCTTATTACTCATGAATACAGCCTTATAGCCTGCTCATCCATTAGTCTTGCCTTGAAGAAGATTGCTCGGTGGAGGAGGTCGACCAGCCCTGTGCACGTAGCTCTACTTCAGTGCCATCACGAGCCACAAGATAGCTCCCTAGGCTAGCCTCTGTGATATGCCCGATGAAGCGGATGCCTTCTATCTCCTTCACCTGATCAAGCAGACCGAGAGGCACTGTGAAGAGTAGTTCATAGTCTTCGCCTCCACTTAGAGCCACGGTTGTTACGTTGAGGTTAAACTCCTCTGCCATGGTCGCCGTCTCATAGTCTATGGGCAGGCGATCTTCGTAGATGCGCACCCCGACCCTACTCTCTTGGGCTAGGTGTAGGAGCTCACTCGCTAGCCCATCCGAAATATCAATCATAGAGGTGGGGATGATACCTCGCGCACTGAGGGCTTCTATAATCTCCCTCCTAGCCTCAGGGCGGAGCTGGCGCTCTAGGATGTACTCACGCCCTGCAAAGTCGGGCTCGAACTCCTCGGTTTCGCCTTCGAAGACACGCTTTTCGCGCTCCAAAAGCTGTAGACCCATGTAAGCAGCACCGAGGTCACCCGTCACGCAGATCAGGTCTGTAGGCTGGGCCCCGCTACGATAGGCGATCTGCCCTTCGCTTGCCTCGCCGATACAGGTTAGACTAAGGCATAGCCCCGTGAGACTACTACTCGTATCGCCCCCCACAATGTCTACCCCATAGCGTTCGCAGGCGAGCCGCAGTCCAGCATATAGCTCCTCGATATGCTCCACAGAGAAGCGTTGGGATACGCCTATCGATATGGTCAGCTGACGAGGCCGGCCATTCATGGCATATATATCGGAGAAATTGCTCACTGCAGCCTTGTAACCCAAATGCTTAAGAGGGGTATAGGTCAAGTCGAAGTGTATCCCCTCGAGGAGAAGATCGGTGGTTATCAGCGTCTTTTGCCCTGCCTCATAGGCGACTACTGCGGCATCGTCGCCTATGCCTCGTAGACTACTAGGATTGTGGAGCTTGATGTGCTCCGTAAGCCTACGGATGAAGGCAAACTCGCCGAGGCTTGCTATCTCTGTTCGTTGCATATCTGTTTGATTGTACTATGATTGATAGGCGATGATCGCCTATTAGGCTCTCTAAGCCTTGGGGCGCAGAGCACGAGCAGCGAGCTGTATCATACGCTCAAACTCGTTCCCTCTATGCATGATGCTCATCTCTATAGGTATATACAGCAGAGCCTCTAGCAGAGTAGGCGACAGCTTGGCACGTAGCTCCCAGAGGCGTACAGCATCCTTCTCTGTACACACAGCATATAGAGGAGCCGACGAGACGGAGCTCGAGAGGGAGGCGAAGGTCGTATTGATGCGCTCGAGGTCGCTGTCCGAGAAATTGTGGTGATCTGCAAAGGTCTCCTGCCCTACCACGACGTACTGTGCCGATAGGTGGTCGATCAATGGCTGTGGACGAGCGATCCCAGAGATCAAGTACACACGAGCCTGTGCAGGTATCTCTACAGAGGTAGGGCTCTGTCCTTGTGCCAGCTCGAGCTCTGTAAGGTGCCGAGCTCTGCCGTAGCAGATGCGAGAGAAGAAGATGCGCTGGTGTGGGTAGGGCGCAAGGTTGCGCTCCACGATACGCTGCTGTATCGCCGAGAGCGAGGCAGGGCACTTAGTAGCTATGATACAGTCGGCACGATAGCGAGCAGAGGCAGGCTCGCGGAGGTCGCCCTCGGGGAGGAGCTTGTCGTGCTGTATAGGGCGTTGGCTATCCACTAGGAGTATCGTGTACGAGGGCTTGACGTAGCGATGCTGCAGTCCATCGTCCATGACTACGACCTCGGGACGCTCACCCTCGGGTAGAGCCATTAGGTAGTCCATTGCGCGACGCCGATTGCCGTCGACGATAAGGGCAACGCTAGGGAACTTGAGCTTGATCTGCCTAGGTTCGTCTCCTATCTCTGCCACTGTAGACTGCATAGTGGCCACTATCATGCCTCGAGAGCTGCGCTTGTAGCCTCGACTAAGTACCGCCACACGATAGCGTGGTAGCAGGCAGCGCAGGATATACTCGACATGAGGCGTCTTGCCCGTCCCCCCAACGGTGATATTACCCACGCAGATCACCGGTATGGGATAACTGACAGACCGCAACAAACCTCGATCGAAGAAAAAGTTGCGGAGCTCCACCCCCAGGCCATATAGACAGGCCAAGGGGCGTAGTAGCACTGAATACTTTCCCATGATCGGCATGATGTTGACTCCTTACAATGAGAGACTGCTAGTAGGCGACGAACTCGTACGGTAGACGAGCCTGAATACCTGCGTATCGCGTTCCTGCTCGTAGTAGACGTAGTAGCTCGCGTTCCTCACTAGACAGGAGGGCTCCACGCAGACGAGCAATGAAGTCGGTCGTCGGAGTCTCGCTCTTGAGGAGCTCATCGAGCAGGGACAGCTTGGTGGTGCCATAGTCTACTCGGTAGTCGGGGAGCTCTGCCAGCTTAGCAGCCTCCTCGATAGCTACATCCAGCCCACCCAGCTTATCTACTAGACCGAGCTCTAGGGCTCGAGAGCCGAGCCACACGCGTCCCTGAGCGACCGAATCGACCTGATCGCGTGTCATACCACGCCCCTGAGCCACACGCGAAAGGAAGATCTCGTATCCTCGCTCTACTTCTCTCTGTATCAATACTCGCTGCTCGTCGGTAAGCGGAAGTAGTCCTAGCCCCATCTCCATATCGGCATACCGGCTACTCTTCACGACATCGAGGTGCAGACCAAAGTCCGATGCTATCTGGCTAAAATTGGGTATCAACCCGAAGATACCTATCGAGCCCGTAAGCGTATTGGCCTCGGCAACGATCTTGGAGGCTGGGGCTGCTATATAATAGCCTCCAGAGGCGGCTACATCGCCCATAGAGACGACGATAGGCTTCTTGGCCTTGAGACGCGTTACCTCATTCCAGATCTGATCCGAGAGAAATGCGCTACCGCCAGGCGAATTAACACGCAGTACTACGGCATGTATCGAGGAGTCTTCGGCAGCCTCCTTGAGATCTGTAGCAAGCGAATAGCCTATCGTGGTAGTGGCCCCCGAGTAGATGTCGCTAGTAGCGTCGGTGATCTCCCCTTCGGCGAAGATAACCTTGATCCGATGCGAAGAGGATCGAGGTGCCACCTCCGGCTGTAGAGCCATATCGCTGAGGCTTATCATCCGCAGATCATCGGCTTCGATACCGAGCCTAGAGGCGAATAACCCCTCAACATCACTGCGATAGGCAACTGTATCGACGAGCCCAGCCTGCACGAAGCTATCTGCAGGGCCAAAAGCACCTCCTCTATCCACGAAAGCTAGCAAAGAGTCGGCTTCGATGCCACGCGCCTCAGCTACTCCCGATACGATCGAGCTCCATAGCCCATCGACATACTCTTGCGTCTGCTTGCGGTTGGCCTCGCTCATCTCATTGAGCATGTAGGGCTCCACAGCACTCTTGAACGTCCCGACACGAAATATCTCCATCTTCACCCCCAGCTTGTCAAGTGCGCCTTTCATCATCAGCGAGCTAGAAGATACCCCCACGAGCGATACCGAGCCTAGAGGATTGAGAACCACGTAATCGGCTATGCTACTCAGATAGTAGGCCTTCTGAGAGAAATTATCGGAATAGGCGATGATAGGCTTACCACTAGCTTTGAAGTCTACTAGGGCACGCCTTAGGGCATCCACCGATGCCATTCCTCCCGATAGGCCCTCGACGTTGAGGTAGATAGCCTCGATGTTGGGATTATTCTTTGCCTTCTTGATGGCACTAATAGCTGTACTTAGGGATACAGGGGAGGCTTCGCTGGAGTCGAGAAAGCTCGCCACAGGATCCTCTTGTACGATCTCACTCAGCTCACCTATGTCTACTTTGAGTACAGTATTAGCTACGAGATTGACTGGCTCGGTATCTTCACCGAAAGTCAAGGCCTTGGCTATCGCCCCGATGAGCACAAAGAAAACAATGAGGACTAGGCACCCCGAACCAGCAACGACCGCCAATAGAGAGGCAAAAAACGTCTTAAAAAATCCCTTCATAAGTCTATGCTACGATATGATATATCTAAATTAGTCTAGCTGTAATGGCCTCCGACATCGCCGAGCATAGGATCCTCATGCTCCAGAACGACACCGAAGTATCAGACAAATATACGTATTTGTACACAGAATAGCAAATCCCCTCCTTATCGAAGAGCTGTGCACATACTATTGAGAAATACGAAGTAGTAGCCTGTATTCAATCTTTGTAGTCTTTAATTTTATACATTTGCATAGTATTCATATTATAGGATCTCTTTATGGATAATAAATCAAGGTTAATCGTAGCACTAGTCGTAGGGCTAGCTGTGGTGGCAAGTGCTTGGCTACTCGCCAAGGGTATCAGGCACTTCCGAAGTGGAGACCCTCGGGTCAATGTAACAGGGATCGCTGAGCGTAACATCACTAGCGACCTCATCGTGTGGCGCATTAGCGTAGAGGCGACCAATGAGGTACAAGCACAAGCCTTCGCTCAGCTCGACCGAGATGCAAGCACTGTGCTCTCCTACCTAAGAGGGGCAGGTATCGCCAGCGAAGACATCTCCGTAAGCAATACCAATGTATCGAAGCTGACAGATGGCTATTACGATAGAGACAAGGATAAGTATATCTCTGTCTTCAAGGGGTATCAGTTTACTCAAGACATCGTAGTAAGCTCGAGCCGAATAGATGAAGTAGAGGCTGTGTATCGCAAAATCTCGGAGCTATACAACCAAGGGCTAACCTTCTCTGCTCATGCCCCTCTCTACTACTACACCAAGCTCAACGAACTCAAGATGGAGATGCTCCGAGAGGCTTCTGCCGATGCCTATGCACGTGCCAGTATCATAGCGGAGGGAGGCAAGGCTTCGCTGGGCAAGCTAGAGTCTTCATCGATGGGTGTCTTCCAGATCGTGGGGCTCAATAGCAACGAAGAGTATAGCTGGGGTGGCACGTTTAATACCTCTAGTAAGCTCAAAACTGCGAGCGTTACGGTACGCACTTCATATCAGCTCAAATAACGCTAGCGAGGGTGTATCGCACACACCATACGTTTAGGGGGGGGAGGCCATTTGGCTTCCCCCCCTAAACGTATGGTTCATAGCACTCGACCATCCTATTCCCTCCTAGCTAGATACATATAAGGAGAGAGGAAGTAGGCGGAGCTCCCTCCTCTAATCAGGATCTCCAAGATCTCTAGAGGAAAAGCTCTGGGGGATATTCAACCCCCTCGAGAAAGAGGCCATGCCCAGGAGCTGAGGAGCCTGCAGAGCCCCTGTCGCGCGCCTCGATAACGGAGACGAAGTCCTCCACAGACATCTGTCCACGCCCTACACGCAGTAGTGTCCCGACGATAGCACGCACCATATTGCGCAGGAAGCGATCGGCCGTGATAGTGAAGACGTATTCGCCAGGAGCTGTCTCCAGCCAGTAGGCCTCACGAATGCGACAGTTGTTGGTCTTGACATCGGTATGTAGCTTACTAAAGCTAGTGAAATCGTTGTACCGGAGTAGCAGGGCAGCAGCCTCGTTCATACGTGCCACATCGAGCTGTTGGTGCAGGCGCAGAGACAGCTCGTGGCCAAAAGGATCCTTGTGTAGCGTAGCGTAGTAACGATATGTGCGTGCCGTGGCTGAGAAGCGAGCATGAGCTTCGGGGTGCATCGGTACAATACGCTTGAAGCAGATGTCTTGAGGGAGCAGGCGATTGACACGCTCCACCAACGCCGTAGCCTCCTCAAGCGACAGATCGAGGTCAAGGTGCGCCACCATGAGGCGGGCATGTACCCCTGCATCCGTACGCCCTGCTCCGAGGATGGGGCATGGTGTACGAAGTACCGTAGCGAAGGCGTCCTCGATAGTCTGCTGTACTGTAGGAGCATTGGGCTGGGTCTGCCAGCCACTATAGCGAGCCCCATTGTAGCTCAGATACAGGAAGTAGCGCATTATGCCTTGGCTTTGGACTTGGCCTTGGGCTTAGCGGTTGCCTTAGCCTTGGGTTTGGCAGTAGTCGTTGCCTTGGCTTTGCCTTTGCGCTTAGTAGGGGCTTGGGCGATGAGGGTCTTTATCTCATCGTAGGTAATGGTGTCAATGAGGCTGGGGTCTATCTTGTAGTTGGTGCCTTGATATTTAATGAATGGGCCAAAGCGACCCTCGCGTATCTCGAGTCCCTCTTCCTCAGCAAAAGTACGCAATAGGCTACGCGCAGCCTCCTCTCGCTTGTCGATAATGAGTTTGGTAGCATCCTCTAGCGATATATCGAGCGGATCCACTCCCTTGGGAATGCTCGTGAAGGTCCCACTATGCTTGATATATGGCCCGAAGCGACCTACGGCTACGCTGACTACCCCACCCTCGAACTCACCAAGTATCTTGGGCAAACGGAATAGGTCAAGTGCCTCCTCGAGGGTAATCTTCTCGAGTGTCTGTCCTGGGCGGAGCGAGGCATATTTGGGCTTGAAGTCGCCATCTGCCACACCGAGCTGCACCATAGAACCAAAGCGTCCCATAGAGGCGATCACCTTGAGCCCCGTACTAGGGTCTACACCTAGCTCGCGAGAGCCGACACGCGCCGATCCCTGCTCGTATCTCTGTGCTTCCTCGACTACAGGATGAAAGCCCTGATAGAACGTATCGATGACTTGTTGCCACTGGCGCTTGCCCTCTGCGATCTCGTCAAAGTCTTCCTCGACTCGCGCTGTGAAGCCATAGTTGACTATGTCGGGAAAGTGCTCCACGAGAAAGTCATTGACAATATAGCCCATGTCGGTAGGGATCAGCTTGCCCTTGTCGGCACCATACATCTCGGTCTGCTCGGTACGTACCACTTGGCTACCCTCGAGGCGTAGCTCTACGATGGCGCGAGGAGTGCCCTGCTTGTCGCCCTGCTCCACATAGCCGCGTGCCTGTATGGTCTGTATCGTAGGGGCATAGGTAGAGGGACGTCCGATACCTAGCTCCTCCATCTTGCTTACCATGGAGGCCTCGGTATAGCGTGCTGGTCGTGTGCTATAGCGCTCTAGGGCGTGGAGCTGGTTCACTATGAGAGGCGAGCCGACACTCATCGGAGGGAGGAGCTTGGCCTCATCGGCATCGTCATCGAGGTACAGCTCTAGGAAGCCACGAAAGACGATCACCTCTCCTGTGGCGACGAAGTGGTAGGGCGACCCCTCGACAGGTATCGTTACTACGGTGCGCTCTAGGAGGGCATCGGCCATCTGAGAGGCGATAGCTCGGCGTCGGATGAGCTGATACAGACGTTTCTCTTGCGGTGTGCCAGGTATCGTCTCTCTATCCGCATATGTGGGTCGTATTGCTTCGTGAGCTTCTTGGGCTCCCTTACTCTTGGTCTGGAATACCCTAGGCTGATGATACTCCTTGCCGTAGCGCGACTGGATCTCGGCCCCTATCGTGGCGAGAGCCATCTGCGAGAGATTGACAGAGTCGGTACGCATATAGGTAATATGTCCACCCTCGTACAGGCTCTGGGCTACGCGCATGGTAGATGTAACCGACATCCCTAGGCGGCTAGAGGCCTCCTGCTGTAGTGTAGATGTGGTGAAGGGAGCAGAGGGCGACCGCTTACCTTGCTTCTTTGCTAGGTCTCCTATGCCGAATGATAGACCAGCACAGTGCTGGAGGAATGCCGTTGCCTCCTGCTCGGTATCGAAGCGGTGATTGAGCTCTGCCTTGATGATCTGCCCCGAGGGAATAGCAAAGTGCGCCTGCACACGATAGCTACTCGTAGGGACAAAAGCACTGAGCTCACGCTCGCGCTCCACGATGAGGCGTACAGCAACGCTCTGTACACGCCCAGCCGACAGCGAGGGGCGTACGCGCTTCCATAGCACAGGTGAGAGCTCATAGCCCACAAGGCGGTCTAGCACACGGCGTGCCTGCTGAGCATCTACGAGATGTGTGTTCACCTCACGAGGATGCTCTAGGGCGTACATGAATGCCTCAGAGGTGATCTCGTGGAAGACTATGCGCTTTGTTTTCTTGGGGTCGAGCCCTAGCGTCTCGCACAGGTGCCAAGCGATGGCTTCGCCCTCTCGGTCCTCATCCGATGCCAGATAGACGAGCTCGCTCTTCTCTGCCTCGGCTTTGAGCTCACGTACGAGCTTGGCCTTGTCTCCTGGCACCTCGTAGATGGGGGTATAGTTGTTGTCCAGGTCGATACCCAGGGGACGCTTCTTCAGGTCTCGCACGTGCCCAGCACTGGCCATGACTTTGTATCCCGACAGTTTACTCTTGTTGAGAAAGCCTTGAATGAGCTGAGCCTTCTTGGGCGACTCGACGATGACTAGCTTCTGTTGCATTCAGATTAGTTCGATTGTTTTTATTTGCCTGCAAAGGTAAAAGTTTCCTCTTAATATACCGATACTATTCTCTAATTCTTGTTCGCAAGCATAGCAGACTTAGGCACCTCCACACGCGCTGTACACCAAGTAGCGAGGCTGCCTGTAGGGATACCCACAGACAGCCTCTGTAACTTAGTAGCTCTACCCTCTGCGAGGGAGGTCTTCTACTAAAGAAGATAGAATTGTTCCAACTCTTCGATCGATGGATCTACACTCACTACCACACCACGCTCATCAACAAGATAGCTGTGCATAGAGCTCTGTAGGCGATACTGCTGCATCATAGCCTCTCGTTGGCTACCAGCACAGTACTGATGTAGTGGATCTAGCCCATCCAGCCCGATCGTGCTCTTGTAGACGTCGCTGTCGGGATCGAGAGATATAGCTTGGTAGCTAATCTTATCGCTGACAGTACGTGAGAAGAAGCGATCTAGCACAACGTTGGTAGCACGGCTCTGAGCATCGTATGCAGCCCAGAAATGTACCAGAGTATAGTGCCCTGCCCCCTCACTAGGCCTCATACGAGGCACTGGCTCGACGGACTGTTTCATTTCGGGTATCACATCACCCACCCTATAGCCACTCTCGGCTCTGTAGGTGGGTGTCGCAGCTGAGGTCGATAGTACCAACACTAGCCCCACTGCAGCCATACCCAAATGAAATCTGCTAAACTTCATATTGGTTAATTTAGAACCGACATACCTCACTACACCACAGAGGCCTTATGCAGGCCAATGGGCAGAGCAAGGTGCCCGACTTTCGAGCGCATGGCAAACACAGATAGACCGCTTGTCGCACCATGTTTACGCCACAAAGATAATGCTTTTTTGCACATCATGGACTTTTGTCTTCATCGGGGCTATCGTGTCAAGGTCTAGAGGGGACAGATTTTAGGCCTAGAGTGAACGACACATTCACCCTAGGGCAGACATCTCGTTCACCCTAGGCTTTTCGAGGGCGTATGGCTAGAGGCCGTCCACACGAGGTCTGTATCGCGCTAGGATACAAAAAGCCCCAGAGCCTAATTGGCTCTGAGGCTAGAAGTATAGGTCGTATAGAGAGCGACTAGAGGCGAGAGATACGTGCGCCTAGAGCGTTGAGGCGAGCATCAATAGCTTGGTAGCCGCGGTCGATCTGCTCTACGTTGTGAATGGTACTCGTACCCTCAGCACTCATAGCTGCAATGAGCAGGGCGATGCCAGCGCGGATATCGGGCGATGACATCGTAGAGGCTCGTAGAGGCTGACGCTTGGCCAAGCCTATCACATTGGCGCGATGTGGGTCGCAGAGGATGATCTGTGCTCCCATATCAATGAGCTTATCGACGAAGAACAGACGGCTCTCAAACATCTTCTGATGAATGAGGACGCTGCCCTTGGCCTGCGTAGCCGTAACGAGGAAGACGCTCAAGAGGTCTGGCGTAAGGCCTGGCCAAGGAGCATCGGCTATCGTTAGGATAGAGCCATCCATGAAAGTATCAATCTCATAGCTGTCGTGGCGAGGGATGTAGAGATCATCGCCACGCTCCTCGATGGTGATACCTAGCCTACGAAAAGCGTTGGGGATGATGCCTAGATCGGGAATGCTCACATCCTTGATCGTTAGCTCGCTTGCCGTCATAGCTGCCATACCGACGAAGCTACCGATCTCGATCATATCGGGGAGCATGCGGTGTTCGGTGCCTCTGAGCTCCTTCACCCCATGTATAGTGAGGCGATTGGAGCCAATGCCCTCGATCTGCGCCCCCATACGCACCAGCATCTTACTTAGCTGCTGGAGATAGGGCTCACAGGCCGCGTTGTAGATCGTAGTCGTGCCCTCGGCCAGTACAGCCGCCATGAGGATATTGGCCGTACCCGTCACCGATGCCTCATCAAGGAGCATATACTTGCCTCGCAGTGGCTTGCCACTGAGGATGTAACTCTGGCGCTGTGCATCGTACTCGCAGCTCGCCCCTAGCTCCATGAAGCCGATGAGGTGTGTATCGAGCCTGCGACGACCTATCTTGTCGCCACCAGGCTTGGGAAAGACCCCAAAGCCAAAGCGTCCCAGCAGGGCTCCGACCGTCATGATCGATCCACGCAGGGCTCGGCTACGCTGTAGGAACTGATCGCTGTGCAGATACTCAAGATTGATCTCGTCCGACTGGAAGGTATAGCTCCCCTCCTCCTCGAGCTTATTAACCTTAACCCCCATCTGACGCAGCAGGTCGATGAGGTTGTTGACGTCGAGGATATTGGGGACGTTGTGCAGAGTTACGACCTCGGGGGTGAGGAGGACAGCGGAGATGATCTGTAGAGCTTCATTCTTGGCGCCTTGGGGCGTGATAGAGCCACTGAGGGAGTAACCGCCCTCGATAACGTACGATGCCATTGCTTATGGATGTGATAAGAGTTATTTGCGCTTGCTGGGGACTGGTCCCTTGAGTTGCTTCTTGCTGACCTTCTGCTTACCGCCTCGGTCAATCGAGTTGGGGTTGATATTGAGTTTGCAGTTCTCGGGTGTAAGCATGATCTGTCCCTCGGAGAGCTCGAATAGATCTTTGAAGATCTTGACGTCATCAACCGTATCGCTATTCCAGGTCATATAACTACGCTTCATCTGGGTAGCGATGAAGTACTCAAGCGATGCTCGCTCTCGCCCCATGGGCATAGTACAGGCTTTCTTGATCATACCCTCGATGATATGGCCGTAGTAGCGGAAGCGTATGCGGTTGGCTACATAAGGCGTACGCTCGGGTTTGCTCTCGAGCTTCTCTTGCGTGATCGTCCCCTCGGGGAAGTCGATATCGAGCTGAAACTTGGAGATGAGTGCCAAGTGATCCCAATAGACTTGGTCGCTATCGGGGCTCTCTCTGCGCTCGGGTGCTAGCCCCATCATAGTACGTACTATAGTGCGGGCACAGCGATTGCGGGCTTCGCGGTCCTCGATGCTTATGGCATACTCCACCATCTTCTGAATGTGGCGACCATACTCTGGCAGAGTGATTGGGTTAAGTTTGCTATTATATTCCATTCTAATAGTTCGTTGGGGAGGTTAGAGGCGACGCTTGATCGCCTCGGTCTGCGTCTCAAAGCCTGGCTTCTCAAGCAGGGCAAACATGTTGGCCTTGTACGCCTCTACTCCAGGTTGGTTGAAAGGGTTGACCTCGAGCATATAGCCACTGATACCTACTGCCATTTCGAAGAAGTAGAAGAGCTGACCGATGTAGTACTCATTGAGCTGAGGCAAGGTGATGCGGATGTTGGGGACGCCACCATCGATATGTGCCATACGTGTGCCGAGCTCAGCCATCTTGTTGACCTCGTCAATACACTTACCTGCTAGGTAATTGAGGCCATCGAGGTCGTCTTGATCTGCCTCTATGCGTAGCTCATGATCGGGCTTAGCGACAGAGATGATCGTCTCGAAGATATTGCGCTCGCCCTCCTGGATCCACTGCCCCATAGAGTGCAGGTCGGCAGTCAGGTCGACAGAGGCATTGAAGATCCCCTTGCCATCTTTGCCCTCGCTCTCACCATATAGCTGCTTCCACCACTCACCGATATAGTGCAGCTTGGGATGGTAGTTGCCGAGGATCTCTATCTTGCGTCCATGCCTATAGAGCGTATTGCGAGCGGCTGCGTAGAGAGCTGATATATTGCATTCAGTAGGAGCCTCTGCACCCACTAGAGCCTTCATATCACGTGCCCCAGCGACGAGCTGAGCGATATCGACACCAGCTACAGCCAGAGGCAACAGACCTACAGGGGTCAGCACCGAGAAGCGGCCACCCACATCGTCGGGTATAATGAAGCTCTCGTAGCCCTCTCTATCCGCTAGGGTGCGCAGGGCTCCCTTAGCACGGTCGGTAACGGCAATGATACGCTCGCGAGCGGCTTCGCGTCCGATCTGCTTCTCTAGGAGCGAACGCAGTATGCGGAAGGCTATAGCAGGCTCCGTAGTCGTACCGCTCTTGCTGATATTGATGATGCCGAAGCGCTTGTCTTGGAGGAAATCGCATAGCTCCGAGAGGTAGTCTTCACCGATGTTGTGCCCTGCGAAGATGAGCTGAGGATGTCGATGCTCGCTCTTGTAGGCTTCGAAACTATTGGCGAGAGCTTCTACCACTGCACGAATGCCGAGGTAGCTCCCCCCGATACCGATGCTTACTACATAGTCGCACTTCTCTGCCATAGCCTTAGCGACCGACCCGATACGCTCGAGGTCTTGGTTAGTAATCTGACTGGGTAGCTCTATCCAGCCGAGGAAGTCGCTACCTAGCCCTGTGCCTTGGTGTAGGGCTCGTATATAGTCTTTGCTCTTGGGTTGCCAGGCCTCTACCTCTGCTCTATCGACGAAAGTGTAGATGCCCGATAGGTCTAGCTTGATCGTTTCCATATCTCGTTATGTCTTGTTTTATTACTTAAACTTGAGGCTAAGTCGATTAATTGCCTCCTTGGGCTCGAGCCCCTCATATATAATCTGATAGATCGTATGGGCTATGGGCATAGGCACACCATAGCCTTTATTGACTTCGTAGATACACTTGCTCCCATAGTAGCCCTCGGCCACCATCTTCATCTCGGCTTGAGCCGACTTGACGCTATGTCCCTCGCCGAGCATACGCCCGAAGGTGCGGTTGCGGCTGTAGTCCGAGTATGCCGTTACGAGCAGGTCGCCCAGATAGACACTCTCGGTAACATCACGCTTGAGCAGGTGTACCGAGCTGACGAAGCTACTCATCTCTGCAATGGCGTTGGAGATCAGCACACTCTGAAAGTTGTCCCCATTGTTGAGCCCATGGCATATCCCAGCGGCTATAGCATAGATGTTCTTGAGTACAGCTGCATACTCGATACCTATCACGTCGCGACTAGAGGCGCAGTGAACGTGCGTATTGGTGAATACACGGCTCATCATCTCAGCTTTGGCTAGGTCGAAGCAACCTACCGTGATGTACGAGCGGCGATCCTTGGCCACCTCCTCGGCGTGGCAAGGGCCCGAGACGACACCGATCTGTGCCTGTGGAAGCTCCTTGACCTGGTGCAGGTAGTCGCTGATGAGTAGGTTCTCATCGGGCACCATACCCTTGATCGCATTGATGACGAGCTTGGAGCGTAGCACGGAGTTGCGCATGCGCTTGAGGTAGCTCTTGGCGTATGGTGAGGGCACAGCAAGTATGACGGTATCGCACGAGCGTAGGAAGTCATTGACATCGCTCTCCTCAAAGAAGTCTATACGCCCTATATCGAAGGGGACGGAAGTCAGATACCCAGGGTTGTGCCCTAGGCGTTGAAACTCGCGTATATGCCCTGCCGTACGCAGACACCAGCTGATGCGTCCTTGGGTCGCAAGGACTATCTTGGCCAATGCTGTAGCCCAGCTACCACCACCGATAATGCCGATTTTACCAGGAGAATTCATTTCCTTTCGTTTGCTCCCTCGAGGCTAGCAAAGGCTAGCGAGGCTACTGGAGCCAAGCGACGACGTCCTCTAGGCGCAGGGCAGGGAGCTCGTCTAGTTTGTACTTCTTCTTAAGATCTTGGAGACTCTGTAGCATACGCCCAGGCTTCTCCTCGCTACGCATAGCCTCTACCGTGAGGTAGCCTGCCCTATGTAGCACGGGGACCCACTCAGCTGGTACGCCGTACTGAGCGAATGCCTCGACCTTGTCTCTCGGGGCGACCTTCTCGGGGCGCATCTGAGGGAAGAATAGTACCTCTTGGATACTCTCTTGCCCCGTGAGAAACATCACAAGGCGATCCATGCCGATGCCGATACCACTCGTAGGAGGCATACCATACTCTAGGGCACGTAGGAAGTCGTGGTCGATGAACATGGCCTCGTCATCACCCTTCTCCGATAGGCGTAGCTGCTCCTCGAAGCGTTCTCTCTGGTCTATCGGGTCGTTGAGCTCGCTATAGGCATTGGCTATCTCCTTGCCATTGATCATGAGCTCAAAGCGCTCCGTAAGGCGAGGGTTTGAGCGGTGCTCCTTGGTCAGAGGCGACATCTCCTTGGGATAGTCGGTAATGAAGGTAGGCTGAATATAGTGGCCTTCGCACTTCTCGCCGAAGATCTCATCAATAATCTTGCCTACACCCATCGTCGCGTCTACCTCGACACCGATCTCTCGGCAAGTGGCGCGTAGTGCCTCTTCGTCCATCTCGCTGATGTCTATACCTGTATGCTCCTTGATAGCGTCGAACATGCTGATACGCCTGTAGGGTGCCTTAAAGTCGATTTCCTTGCCTCCGATCTGCACCTTGGTAGTGCCGTGCACCTCTAGACAGATGTATTCGAGGAGCTGTTCGCAGAGCTCCATCATCCAGTGATAGTCCTTGTAGGCCACATAGAGCTCCATGGCGGTGAACTCGGGGTTGTGCGAGCGGTCCATCCCTTCATTGCGGAAGTTGCGGCTAAACTCATACACGCCATCAAAGCCCCCTACGATTAGCCTCTTGAGATATAGCTCGTTGGCAATACGCAGGTAGAGCGGTATATCGAGAGCGTTGTGGTGCGTGACGAAGGGACGCGCAGCCGCTCCCCCAGGGATCGACTGGAGCACAGGGGTATCGACCTCTAGGTAGCCACGCTCGTTGAAGAACGTGCGCATGGCGTTGAATATCTTGGTGCGCTTGACGAAAATGTCGCGCACGTGTTCGTTGACTGCAAGATCTACATAACGCATGCGGTAGCGTAGCTCGGGGTCGGTAAAGGCATCGAAGATCTGTCCGTCTTTCTCCTTGACAATAGGCAGGGGTCGAAGACTCTTGGCTAGGAAAGTTATCTCCTCAGCGAAGATGGAGATCTCGCCCATCTGCGTGCGGAAGACATAGCCCGACACACCAATGAAGTCGCCAAAGTCAAGGAGCTTCTTGATGAGGCTATTGTAGAGAGTCTTATCCTCGCCAGGGCATAGCTCGTCGCGACTGATATAGATCTGGATACGCCCCGAGGCATCTTGTAGCTCAAGGAAAGTCGCCTTGCCCATGATGCGCCTACCCATCACACGCCCTGCTAGGCGTACCGCTCTGCGGGGTGCATCATCGACAAAGGAGGCTAACACCTCACTGCTGTATGCCGTAACGTCGTACGCCTCGGCAGGATAAGGATTGATGCCTATATTCTTTAGTTCTTGGAGGCTCTGACGCCTCACGATCTCTTGCTCGCTTAACTCTAATATATTCATTATCTTGTCGTAACGATCGGCCCAGCGTACTCATGCACGAGCACACCATGCCAAACTAGTAGCTTTCACCCACAAAGATAGGCATAATATACCAATTGTGCCCAAACGTACTCTCTCCCTGTGCCAGGGCTGACGCATTACCTTTATACGTACAGCGATACGCGAGCATTGGACTATAGAGAACAAGCTACACTATATGCTTGAGTCCACTGGGGCAAGACCTGAGTAGCAAATGGCAAGGTAATGTTGCTCAAATCTAAACCCCGAACTAATACCTAATGCGTCAGCCCTGATTCGGCTACGTGCTCTTCTCCCCACTGCCATGCTGTGAGCCAAACCCCTCCTACCCTGTTTGCTACTCAGACATCAACAAACATCAGAATGGGAGGCTATTGGGCCCAGACAATGGCGAAGTAACGCTCTAGAATGGTACGTGCTCGCTCGATCTCCTCTAGCGTAGGCTCATGTACGTGCTCTAGGGCGTAGGTGTGCCCTAGGAGCTCATACTTGTGTTTGCCATAGGTATGATAGGGCAGTATCTCCAGACGCTCGATATTGGTCATCTGCCCAAAGTGCTGACCGAGAGCATGTAGGTCTTCCTCAGCATCGCTATACCCTGGCACGAGGACGTAGCGCAGACGTGTAGGCTTGCCCATACGTTGGAGCTGCTCTGCCGTGGCGAGCGTATTGGCATTAGTGAGGGCTGTGAGGGCTTTGTGGCGCTTGGGATTGATTTGCTTGCAGTCGAGTAGCACCATATCCACCACCTCCAGCAGGGCATCGACATTCCTATTGCGTATACTCCCATTGGTATCGAGACAGATATGTATGCCCTCGGCCCTGAGTGCGTGGCAGAGAGGGACTAACGCCTCGGCCTGCAGCGTAGGCTCGCCCCCACTGAAAGTGATACCACCGCGCCGACCGAAAAAAGGGCGTTCGCTAATGGCCCGACGTAGCACCTCTGCAGACTCTATGAGTCGCCCACCCTCGCCTATAGGTATCGTGTCGGGGTTGGCACAATAGAGGCAACGAAAATTGCATCCCTGCAAGAAGACGACGAGCCGGAGACCCGGCCCGTCGAATGTACCCATAGATTCAAAGGAATGAACCCTAAGCATTGGTGTTATCTAATACGCTTGTGAAACGAGCGCGAGATCACCTCTAGCTGGTGCTCGCGGCTGAGTTTGATGAAGTTGACTGCATAGCCCGACACGCGTATCGTCAGCTGAGGATAGTGCTCGGGGTGCTCCATAGCATCCTCGAGCGTCTCTCTGTTGAGGACATTCACATTGAGGTGATGCGCCCCCTTGGTGAAATAGCCGTCCATCATAGAGATAAGGTTGTCGACCTGTTCCTCCCTATCGGAGCCCAGCGAGTGAGGTATGATACTGAAGGTATTGGATATACCATCCTCGGCATCGCTGTAGTTGAGCTTGGCCACAGAGCTAAGCGAAGCGATAGCTCCATGATTGTCTCGCCCGTGCATAGGATTGGCACCAGGTGCGAAGGCAACGCCCTCGGCACGCCCATCGGGGGTGGCACCAGTCTTCTTGCCGTACATCACGTTGGAGGTAATGGTGAGCACCGATAGCGTAGGCTCAGCACCCTTGTAGATCGGCAGATCGCGAAGCATTTGAGAGAAGAGATGCGTTACATCGTGTGCTATACTGTCTACGCGGTCGTCGTCATTGCCATAGCAGGGGAATTCGCCCTCTATATCAAAGCCTTCGGTGAGACCCTGCTCGTTGCGGCGAGGCTTTACTTTAGCATACTTGATAGCAGACAGAGAGTCGGCAGTGATCGACAAGCCTGCTACGCCATAGGCGAGATTGATCTTGGGGTTGGTGTCGATGAATGCCATCTGGGCGCGCTCGTAGTAATACTTGTCGTGCATGTAGTGGATGATGTTCATTGACTCGTTGTAGATACGAGCGATCTCCCTAAGCACTATGAGATAGTTGGCCCACACCTCATCGAAGTCGAGCGTCTCGCCACGCAGCTCGGGAATACCCTCTAGCATCAGTGTACCAGTGTATTCGCAGCGTCCACCATTGAGGGCTAGCAGTAGGGCTTTGGCAAGGTTGGTACGTGCCCCAAAGAACTGGATATGCTTGCCTATGTCTTGGAAGGAAACGCAACAAGCAATGCCGTAGTCGTCCGATTGGCGTCTATCGCGCATGAGATCATCGTTCTCGTACTGTATCGAGGAGGTATCGATCGATACCTGAGCTGCAAACTGCTTGAAGCCTTCGGGGAGGGAGGGGCTCCACAAGATGGTGATATTGGGCTCGGGGCTTGGACCTAGGTTGTAGAGCGTGTTGAGGAAGCGAAAGCTAGTCTTCGTTACCTTGTGCCGCCCATCGAAGAGGCGTCCGCCGATAGACTCTGTCACCCAGGTGGGGTCGCCAGCGAAGATCTCGTTGTAGGAGTTCATACGCAGGTGGCGTACCATACGTAGCTTGATGACAAACTGGTCGATTAGCTCCTGAGCTAGCTCCTCGCTAAGGCCACGATACTCCTGATCGTACTGGATGTATATATCGAGAAAACTTGATACATTGCCTAGAGACATTGCGGCTCCGTCTTGATCTTTGACTGCTGCTAGATAGGCGAAATATACCCACTGTACCGCCTCTTGAGCTGTATAGGCAGGGCGACGAACATCGAAGCCATGCGACTCGGCCATCTGCACGATCTGACCAAGGGCTTTGATCTGCTCGGCCACCTCCTCACGCAGACGAATACGCTCCTCGGTCATAGGTCCAGTGAGGGAGGCAAGGTCAGCCTTCTTCCAGTCGATAAGGCGATCGGCACCATAGAGTGCTAGGCGACGATAGTCGCCGATGATACGCCCTCGAGCATAGTTGTCGGGGAGACCTGTCAGGAAGCTTAGCGATCGGAAGCGTCTGATCTCCTCGGTGTACACGTCAAAGACTCCGTCGTTGTGCGTCTTGCAGTACTTGGTAAAGATCTCTGCCACCTGAGGGTCTACCTCTAGACCATTCTCTTCGACTGCTTTCTTGACGACCTGATAGCCTCCAAAGGGCTTCATTGCCCTACGTAGCACGGCATCAGTTTGTAGGCCGACGATGACCTCATTATCCTTGTCTATGTAGCCTGGAGCAAAGGCCGTAATGCCCGACACCGTCTTGGTATCGATAGAGCGTACGCCTCCATTGTCGCGCTCCTCCTTGAGGGCTTGTAGACACAGAGTCCATACGCGCTTGGTGCGCTCAGTGGGACCAGTAAGAAAGCTAGCGTCGCCATCGTAGGGGGTGATGTTGAGGGCTACGAAGTCGCGCACGTTGAGCTCCTGCTCCCATACGCCACTGCGAAAGTTTGGTTGCTGTTGCATCGTAGTTATTGTTTTTGAAATCTGAGTTTGCATCCTACCGAATGCGTTACAAAAGTAAGGAACACAAGCTACATCACCTGCCTATCCAGCCAAAATACCTACCTCTAGGTAGCCACATCCGTGCAATCGAGATGATAAGGCACGCTCATAGCTAGCACTGCGGTTTGGAGCAGGCCGCTAGAGGAGCATAGCGATCTCCCCTGTATAAGGATCACCTTGGTCGATATTCAATCTTCACCTTGGTCGATATTCAATCTTCGCCTTGGTCGATATTCAATCTTCGCCTTGGTCGATATTTAATGTTCGCCTTTGAGGTGATGTACAGGAGGGAGTGGATCTATCCTAGAGTTCGGGACAGATACAATAATCGCTGATTAACTGCTATCTTTGTGGGGCAAAACAGCCTTGCCTCCCCCAAGAGGTACGAGGTGGAAGCAGAGAGAAAATGTTGCACAAAGAAGACTTTGAACGTATTGGTGTCGTCGGGCGTACGCATGGTATCCACGGCGAGGTATCGATGAAGCTAAGTGTCGATATATCGGGGCTATTGGAGGAGGAGCGTGTTTTCCTAATGCTCGAGGAGCAGGGTTTGCTCATTCCGTACGCTATCGAGGCTCATCGGAGCAAGGCGGGCGACGTAGACCTCGTGCGTCTAGCTGGCATAGGCACCAAAGAGACAGCTGAGCGGCTAACAGGGCTATCAGTATGGCTCGACAAGGCCTATATAGGAGATGATGAACTCAGCGAGGATCCTCACGACTGGAGTCGCTACATCGGGTACACAGTCTACGATGCTGAGACAATGGCAACCATAGGCTCTGTGGTCGATGTGGACGACAGTACGCTCAACGTACTACTGCTCATAGAGACCGAGGCGGGCGAGGAGCTCATGCTACCGATAGCTGAGGAGTTACTTGAGGGGTTCGACGACACCGAGCACAGGCTCGTCCTACGCATCCCACAGGGCCTACTCGACGATAGTGCACCCTACGACATTCACTAGCCGATATAGCACATGAAGAAAAATATAGCTATCCTAGGCTCTACGGGATCTATCGGTACACAGACCCTCGATATTATCAGGGCTAATAGAGAGCACTTCGAGGCCCATACGCTGACGGCTGGGGCCAACTATCGTCTACTCATTGAGCAGGCTCTAGAGTTTCGGCCACGCACCGTAGTGATCGCAGCCGAGCAGTACTATGCCGAGGTAGCTAGTGCTCTAGAGGGTACAGGTATAGAGGTACACGGGGGTAGCTCAGCTATCGAGGCGGTGGTCGTAGAGCCAGCGATAGACGTTGTGATCACGGCTATGGTGGGCTATGCTGGCCTGCGCCCCACGATGAGGGCTCTAGAGGCTGGCAAGACGATAGGTCTTGCCAACAAGGAGACTCTCGTCGTCGCTGGGCATCTTATCATGCCCATGGCACAGCACTATGGTGCTCGCATCATCCCCGTCGACTCCGAGCACTCTGCTATCTACCAGTGCCTTGTTGGCGAGACGACCCGACCTGAGAAGATCATACTCACGGCATCGGGAGGCCCTTTCCGCACCCTAGAGGCCGACAAACTGCGACATGTAAGCGTAGAGCAAGCCCTACGCCACCCCAACTGGGTAATGGGAGCCAAAGTAACGATAGACTCAGCTTCGCTCATGAACAAAGGGCTCGAGATGATCGAGGCTCGCTGGCTATTCGACTGTGCCCCGCACGACATCGAGGTGCTCGTACATCCACAGAGCATCATACACTCTATGGTGCAGTTTGCAGATGGCTCTGTCAAGGCTCAGCTAGGTATCCCCGATATGCGCCTACCTATAAGCTATGCGATGGGGCTTACGGAGCGTGTCGCCAACGATTACCCTCGCTACGACTTCTTGTCGCAAGGCTTCACTTTCGAGCGTCCCGACACAGGGCGTTTTCCCAACCTCGCTCTTGCCTATCGGGCCATCGAGCTAGGAGGCAATGCTCCCTGCGTCCTCAATGCCGCCAACGAGGTGGCTGTAGCGGCTTTTCTCGACCGACAGCTATCTTTCTGCGCCATGAGTTCGCTAATCGCAGATGCCCTCGCGCACTACGAGCATGTACCACACCCCACAGCCGACGACCTCGAAGCGACCGATGAGGGCGTGCGTCGCACTGCTCGAGAGCGTCTCAGACAATACAGCAATATCAAATAAATCAAATGAATATACTACAGCTAATCGTATCGCTATCCATACTTGTCTTCGTGCACGAGCTAGGGCACTTCGCCATGGCTCGGCTCTTTGGGGCTCGTGTGGAGAAGTTTTATCTGTTCTTCAACCCCTGGTTTTCACTCTTCAAGTATCGCTCCAAGCGTAGCGGTACTATCTATGGACTGGGCTGGCTACCTCTAGGGGGCTATTGTCAGATCGCAGGCATGGTAGATGAGTCGCTCGACAGCGAACAGCTGGCTTCGGAGCCCAAGCCCGATGAATTCCGTAGCAAGGCGGCTTGGCAACGCCTCCTGATCATGGCTGGTGGGGTGATCTTCAACCTCATTATGGCGTTCTTCATCTACTGCATGGTCGCCTTCAGCTGGGGCGACAAGTTCTTGGACAGCTCCAAGGTGAGTGCAGGCTGGGCTTTCTCGCCTGTAGCCAAAGAGGTGGGCTTTGCCGATGGCGACATCATCGTGGCCATCGACGGAGAGGAGCATCTCAATGCCTTAGACAACAGGCTCACTACTCGCCTCGTATCGGCCAAGCATGTAGAGGTGCTACGAGCTGGCCAACGCATCGACATCACTATCCCCGAGGATATGATGCAGAGGTTGCTACGTGCCGAGACAGGCTTCGCTGGTGTGCAGCTTCCTTTCGTTGTAGACAGCGTGCTACGCGAGAGTGCTCAAGCTGCGGGCTTGATGCAGGGCGATAGCATCGTGGCTGTAGATGGCACACCGACCCAAGATGCGACCGATGTAATGCACCTGATCTCAGCCAAGCGTGGGCAGGTGGCCTCCCTCACAGTCGTGGCACGAGGTACAGACACCATGCGCACCCTGATGGTGCCCGTAGACACCTCAGGCACCGTAGGCATACTCGCCTGTACACCCGACAAGGTCTATCCTGTGGAGCATATCGAGTATGGCATCCTAGAGGCAATACCTGCTGGCTATCGCAAGGCTGTTGGGACTATATCGAGCTACTTAGGAGGGCTTAAATATATCTTCACCAAGGAGGGAGCACAGAGCCTCGGAGGGCTGGGCACCATGGCCAAGCTTTTCCCCACAGGCTTCGATTGGCAGGCCTTTTGGCTCACGACAGCTTTCCTGTCCATCATACTTGCCGTGATGAACCTCCTCCCTATCCCTGCGCTCGATGGTGGACACATCGTCTTCATACTCATAGAGATGATCACACGTCGTAAACTAAGCGACAAGGTGATGATGTATATACAGACGACAGGGATGATCCTCCTACTACTCCTGATGCTCTATGCCAACGGCAACGACATCTATCGTTATCTGATCAAGTAATCTAGGGGGAAGAGCGGATCCTCCTCGTAGTGCCCCGATCGAGTGCCATATAGTGCATCGGTCGGGGCACATTCGCTACTGCCGACTCCGCTCCGAGAGCCTTGCCGGTGAGTAGCATCAGATATACTCCCGCATCTCTACACACAATGCGCATCGCTCAGCCACCGAAGGTCGCTTGACCAGATAGGCTTCTTCTTCGGATCAGATCGTTCGATGTTTTTGGCCAAAAACATCGAACGATTTGCCTCAAAACATCGAACTTTTCTCCTCAAAACATCGATATTTTCGCCCCAAAAGTTCGATGTTTTTCGTCCATAGCATCATCTCTCTCTGCCCTAGCCCTTTATATGATATAGATGCCACAGCCTGCCATGCCGATGTAGGCCTCTTTAGGACCTTTTGTCCTCTCTGATCAGATCTTTCATTCCTTTAATATAGAATATGATGCAGGTAGGGCTACCGCATCAGAATATATCTCATTGATTATCAATGATAGTCTTTCTCTGCAAAGCTGAGATCAGGAGAAAGGAACACAGAGATGTGATCTGATAATCAACATATTAAGAAGATGACAAGAATTTGATGCGATTGCCCTGGATATACGAGTATAGGTATTGAGGAATTGGGGCAAAGAAGCTATCTTTGTGGCATTATGGATCAAGAGAAGAGTACAGCCTCTAGCATTTATACACCTGCCCTCATCGAGTTCGCCACCGTAGGCGTTGAGTTTGCAGCCCTGATGGAGCAGGGAGCAGAGCGGCGCACCTACATCTGTAGCTGCCTGCGCGTACTGCCTCGCCTCTACAGTCTAGTGCTAGCCCTGCCCGAGTACTTCTATAGCCCCGAGGAGGACTACATAGAGGAGTATATCACCGAGCATAGCTACGACCGTGTACGCGAGCGTGCAGCACACATACTAGGTGAGGATGACGCCTACCTAACAACAGCTTCCCTACAGATGCAGTATAGCGATACGCCCGTATCAAGCCTAGTGAGCGAACAGCTCGCCGACATCTACCAGCATGTAGGCAACTTACTGGGCATCCTACGCGAGCGAAATGAGATCGCTCTACCTGCTGCCGTCGGTCGTTGTCGACTCTACTGGCAGGAGCACTGGGGGCTAGCTCTCGTGTCTGCTCTAGGCGCCCTGCACCAGATATACATCACTCTGCCAGAGATCGATGATATGGACGACGAAGCGACCGACCTCGATGAGCTCTACACCGATCAACAAGATATTGATACAGACGAACTATGAATAGAAAGCCTTTCGTGCCCTATCCCTACCCTGCCGAGATCGACAAGGAGACGCTGACCACCCTACCTCGAGCTCAGGCCGATATGCCTATCCATCTGATTACACGCCTCGACCAGGTACCACGTGCTGTCGAGGTGCTACAGCAGGCCGATGCCATAGGGATAGATACCGAGACGAAGCCGAGCTTTATCCCTGGCAAGCGTACACAAGTAGCTCTACTACAGCTATCGACCGACAGCGAATGCTTTCTCTTCCGCCTCAATCGCATAGGTCTGCCTCCTGCCCTTGTAAGCATACTCGAGGATGATCGTATCCTCAAGATAGGGCTTAGCCTACGCGATGACTGCACTGCCCTAAGGCGTATCTCTCCCTTCGAACCACAAGGTATGGTGGAGCTCCAGCAGCTATGCCCTGGCTATGGCATACGTGCGGCAAGCCTACAGAAAGTGTATGGTATCGTCTTCGGGGGCTATATCAGCAAGTCACAACGCATGAGCAACTGGGAAGCGCGAGACCTAACACCCCAACAGCTCAGCTATGCAGCTCTAGATGCCTGGGCTAGTCTACGCATCTACAGGCGTCTACTGGAGCATCCCGACCCTACCCCCACGCAGTTTGCACTACTCTAAATTCAACAACGAAACCGACTATGACGACAACCAACGTACGCCTATTGCCTCGCAAGGAAGAGTCGCTCCTGCGCTTCCACCCTTGGGTATTCTCGGGAGCTATAGCCTCGGTAGAAGGAGATGTAGAGGAGGGAGACCTAGTGCGTGTGCTTAGCCATAGGGGCGATAGCCTAGGCATTGGGCACTGGGCCAGCGGTAGTATCGCTATACGCATGCTGAGCTTTATCGCCAACGAAGATATTGACGAGGCCTATTGGCAGGGGCGCCTAGCCTCTGCCCTAGAGCTTAGACGCTCGCTAGGGCTACTGCGCCCCGATGCCGACGAGTCCAGTCGCAATGACGTCTATCGCCTAGTGCACGGCGAGGGTGATCAGCTCCCTGGTCTTGTCATCGATATATATGGTACTACCGCCGTGATGCAAGCCCACAGCATGGGTATGCATAGCGCTCGCCATCAGATAGCCAGTGCCCTGATGAGCGTCTATGCCGAGCTGCTAGGCGATGGCATACTGGAGGCAGTCTACTGCAAAAGCTCCTCTACGCTCCCTAGCCGTGAGCAACGTGAGGCCTGTATTGATGAGTTTCTAGTGGGACATACGGCCACCACTCCTGTATGGGAGAATGGTATCCGTTTCATGCCCGACTGGCTACGAGGACAGAAGACGGGCTTCTTCATCGACCAGCGCGACAATCGTAGCCTCGTAGAGCAATATGCCCAAGGGCGACATCTACTCAATGCTTTCTGCTACACAGGAGGCTTCTCGCTCTACGCACTCAGAGGTGGAGCACGGGCTGTAGACTCTCTCGACAGCTCGTCCAAGGCGATGTATCTCACCGAGGAGCATGTTCGCCTCAACTTCGGGGACTGCCCTCGACATCATGCCATTACACAAGATGCTTTTGAGTACCTCGAGCAAATGCCCGAGGGACAATACGACATGATCATCCTAGACCCACCAGCCTTTGCCAAACACCGCAAGGTACTACGCAACGCTCTCATCGGCTATAGGCGGATCAACACTCACGCATTTCAGAAGATAGCCCCTGGAGGAATACTCTTCACCTTCAGCTGTTCGCAGGCGGTGAGCAAGGAGGAGTTTAGACTAGCCGTATTCACAGCAGCGGCAACATCGGGTCGGCATGTGCGCATTCTGCATCAGCTCACCCAGCCAACCGATCATCCCATCAGTATCTATCACCCCGAGGGTGAGTATCTCAAGGGTCTAGTGCTCCAGGTCGACTAACAGGAATAGAAACTATTATCCACATAATCAATTAACATTCAATGAAAGGAACTATCAAGAAGACCCTCCTGCTAGGTGCTGCTCTACTAGCACTATCAGGCTCGGCCAAGGCCGACAAGGGTATGTGGCTCCTCAACGAGCTCACCAAAGAGAACCTCGCACAGATGAAGGAACTAGGCTTCCGCCTCTCTCCAGAGGAGCTCTATAGCCTCGATGCTCCCAGCGTGGCTAGCTCGGTAGTGATCTTTGGCCGTGGCTGTACTGGTGTAACGGTATCGGACAAGGGACTGATCATGACCAACCACCACTGTGGCTATAGTGCTATCCAAAGCCAAAGTACCGTCGATCACGACTATCTACGCGATGGCTTCGTGTCGCATAGCTTCGCCCAAGAGCTTCCTATAGAGGGGCTACAGATCCGTTACCTCGCTGGCATCAAAGACGTAACGCCTACGATCCTCGCTGGGCTCAAGAAGGTCAAAGGTGAGGCCGATCGCATCAACAAGATCCAAACCATAATCAAGGCCCTCGTAGATAAGGAGAACAAGCGCCTAGCCAACGAGCACAAGGAGGTACTCATACGCCCCTACTATGCTGGCAACAAATACTATATGATCACCTACGACGTCTTCAGCGATGTACGTATGGTCTTCGCTCCTCCCAGCTCTATCGGCAAGTTCGGAGGCGATACTGACAACTGGATGTGGACACGCCACACAGGCGACTTCGCTGTCTTCCGCGTGTACGCTTCGCCAGACAATAAGCCTGCTCGCTACAGCAAAGACAACGTCCCCTATCAGCCCAAGTCTCATGCAGTCGTCTCTACCGAAGGATACAAAGAGGGCGACTATGCCATGACTATCGGCTTCCCTGGATCCACTCAGCGCTACATCCCTTCGTGGGGTATAGAGAGCCGTATGGACAACCAGAATGCACCCATGATCGAGGCTCGTGGACTCAAGCAGAGCATTTGGCGCAAGGCTATGGATGCTGACCAAGCCACACGTATCAAATACTCTGACAAGTATGCACGTAGCTCCAACTACTGGAAAAACTCCATCGGTATGAACCGTGGCCTGCGCAAGCTCAACGTCGTGGAGCGCAAGCGCGAAGAAGAGGCTGCTTTTGCCACATGGGTACAGCAGACAGCTAGCAAGGAGTATACTGGCGTCCTGCAGGGCCTGGAGAGAGCCTACAAGGAGTCGGGCGACCTCACTCGCCGTCTCACCTATCTCACCGAGACTCTACTGCGCGGTACCGAGGTCATCGGTATCTACTCCTCGGTGATCTATACGACCAAGGCGGAGGCCCTCGACGAGATCTTCAAGGACTATCTCCCTAGCCTCGACCGCGAAGTGCTACCCGTCATGATCGACCTAGCTCGCAAACACCTTACCGACGAAGAAGTATCGGGCCTATTCTCCCTCATCGATAGCCAATACCAAGGGAGTAGCAAAGCGTATGCCGACTATCTATTCGACAATAGCATCGTGCTCAGCAAGGAGGCTGCTGGCAAAGCCTTAGCTGATGGTACTCTTTCGCTCAAGGCGTCCAGCGATCCTGCAGGGCAGTTTGCTACCATGGTACAGACGGCCACTAACCGCCTACAGGAGCAGATCAAGCAGTCGGCTCTTGACATCAATCGCTACAATCGCCTCTACTTCGCCGGCCGCCAAGCTATGGATCCCAATCGTCTCATGCCTAGCGATGCCAACTTCACAATGCGCCTTAGCTACGGCTCTATCCTAGGCTACGAACCCAGCGATGCCGTCAAGTATAGCTACTATACGACACCCAAGGGGATCCTAGAGAAATATACGCCTGGATCGACAGAGTTTGACCTTAAGCCCGAGTTTCTAGAGCTAATCAAGAAGGGCGATTGGGGGCGTTGGGCGGACAAGACCGACAAGCAGCTACACGTGGCCTTCCTCTCCAACAACGACATCACAGGTGGCAACTCTGGTAGCCCTGTTTTCGACAAGAATGGACGCGTGATCGGCCTAGCCTTCGACGGCAACTGGGAAGCCATGAGTGGCGATATCGAGTTCGAGCCCGACCTACAGCGTACCATCTCGGTAGACATTCGCTACGTCCTCTTCGTTATTGAGCAGTGGGGTAAGTGCCCCCGTCTCATCGAGGAGCTATCACTCCGATAGGAGCATACCTAGCACCAAGAGCAATGCCATAGATCGCGTTCGTGCGATCTATGGCATTGCTCTTGGTATCCGTACACTAGATGATCTAAGGAGGCAAAGCGATAGGGCATGACCAACTCCGAGGTTGGTCATGCCCTATCAAATCAATGGAGTACGTGCAGGGACTAGAGGTCGTAGACGCGTACCCAGCCATGGGTGTCGGGCTCGTCGCCATACTGGATAGCGCGGAGCTTGTTGTAGAGCTTCTCGCTGACGGCTCCAGCCTTGCCATCGTGGCTATAGACATAGCTCTTGCCCTCGTCGAGGTCATCGATACGTGCTATGGGGCTGATCACAGCGGCTGTACCACATGCTCCGGCCTCCTCTAGGGTAGCGAGCTCGTCAATATGTATAGGGCGACGCTCCACCTTCATACCTAGATCGGCAGCGAGCTCCATGAGGCTCTTGTTGGTGATAGAGGGCAGAATAGAAGAGCTCTCGGGCGTAATGTAGGTATTATCCTTGATACCAAAGAAGTTGGCAGGGCCACACTCGTCGATGTATTCCTTGTGCTTGGCATCGAGATAGATCACCGCCGAGTATCCCTTCTCGTGTGCTAGCTGACCCGAGTAGAGGCTAGCAGCATAGTTGCCCCCTACCTTGTAGGTGCCTGTACCTAGGGGTGCTGCGCGGTCGTATCCACGCATGATGGCCATAGGCGTGGGGCGGAAGCCTTCCTTGAAGTACGGCCCCACTGGAGTAACGAAGATCATGAACATGTACTCTGCCGCTGGACGTACCCCTACCTGCTGCCCTAGACCGATCATCAGTGGGCGTAGGTAGAGCGAGGCACCCGACTCGTAGGGAGGGATAAAACGGCGGTTAAGGCGAATAACCTTCTCGATAGCCTCTAGGAAGCGATCTGTCGGAAACTCTGGCATCACGATACCTCGGCTCGTGTGCTGCATGCGATAGGCATTCTCCTCAGGCCGGAAGACGCGTACGCGCCCATCCTTACCTTCAAAGGCCTTGAGGCCTTCAAACGACTCCTGCCCATAGTGCAGGCATGTAGCTGCCATAGGGATAGTGATACTGTCTGAAGATGATACCTCTAGCTCTCCCCACTCACCATTGCGGTAGTAGCAACGCACGTTGTAGTCCGTGGGGACATAACCGAAGGTCAGCGATGACCAATCGAGATCTGCTTTGTTTCCCATTCTTTTTATTTTATTAAGTTGGAATAGTGATGACCGCATTTAATCAAGTTGCACCACAAAGATAAGATTTTATTCCGTATTCCACGTCACAGTTCGAGAGTCGTTAGCAAACGATCGGCTCGGTCGCTAGGGCCTCGATGATAAACTAGTATGGTGTAGCGATTTGTAGTTTGGTAATAATCGCCCTCGGTGAGGGCTGTTAGCATCTGTCTCTGTCCTCGAGGACGATGGAGAAAGAGGTACTCTTGGTATCCCTGCTTGAGTGGTAAGCTGATCCGATAGCATCTACTAGAGGCATCGTAGTGTAGCGTACGCTCCTCGAGCGATAGATGAGCAAACGCCTCGCCATCGAGGACTATATCTCCATCGAGCTCTCTATCGGAGACAAAGGTAAAGTCTACGAGGTGGTAGTCGGCCTCCGTCTCGGGTACAGTCGTATGCTGAGCTCGTATCACCTGAGCGCCATCGCGATCGAGCTCGTAGCGATAGCCTTCTGTACTCCTAGTCGATCGGGGATAGAGGGTCAAGGCATAGAGCCCCTCGCGTAGCTGGGTACTCTGGATACCCATGCCTGTACCTCGCTCAGTTAGGTGCTCTAGCTTGTGATACTCGTTGCCAGCAGGGAAGACTGCTCCTCGTACTTGGTCGTAGTGTATCGTACCAGCGGTATTCATCGAGGGCTGATGTAGCCATACGGCATTGTCCCATCGGCCATTCTGTAGTACCACTACGCGAAGCTCGCTCTCGGGACGTGCTACATGCGAGAGCATCGCTCCCGAGAGCGATATATCGACTTGCTGTAGCCTACCCTTGACTTCGTGGAAGGTCTCTCCAGAGACCTGTCCCTTGGCCTGTATAGCCTCCTCACTTACTGCGAGGGGCACACGTAGTAGCGGATCGCCTCCACCGAGGTGGCTAATCTCGAGCAGATAGTTGCCCGAGCGCTTGATCTGCATGTTGTCGTTGGGCAGGGTGAGGCGATAGTGGACATAGGGCATCAGTGTAGCATGGCTAGGCTGTGGAGCATCTAGCTCGTATGTAGCGAAGCCACTCACATACTCTATGGGTTGCAGGGAGGAGGGGCTCCAGTCGGCATTGCAGTGCACAAGGCGATACTCGAGGATCGGCTCCTCACGCCCCAAGAGGTCAAAAGCCACCTGTAGACGATCGCCACTACCTAGGCGCAGGCAGTCGAACCGTGGAGCTTGATTTGCCCCATAGCTACTCACAGACGTCTCGACAGCTCCTATACGGCCATCGTAGCTCGTGGTCTGCCCCCATAGAGGTGTCGCTAGTCCCGCGATACCTAGTAGGGCCAGCACACTCCCCCAGTGTCGGCTAGACCTCACTCTCGCTAGCATAGCTCTTAGTGCAGATATGCCTGCATCTTGCACAGATACTTGCCGATGATATCAAACTCTAGATTGACCACCGTGCCAGCCTCTATGCGACAGAAGTTGGTATGATCGTGCGTATAGGGGATGATGGCCACCTCGAAACCATTGAGCGTGGAGTTGACCACCGTTAGGCTAACGCCATTGACCGTTACCGACCCTTTCTCTACAGTAACATATCCCTTGGCAGCCATCTCGGGCGTAGTCTCGTGCTCGAAGTGATAATACCAGCTCCCTCCGGCTTCACGTACACTGCGGCATACAGCAGTCTGATCGACATGGCCCTGCACGATATGCCCGTCTAGGCGTCCACCGAGCACCATACTGCGCTCCAGATTGACGAGGTCGCCCACCTGTAGCAGACCTAGGTTGCTACGCTCTAGGGTCTCTTTGATAGCCGTTACTGTATAGGTGTCTTCGGTGAGGCGCACCACGGTGAGGCATACACCATTGTGTGCGATACTTTGGTCGATACTTAGCTCCTCGACGAAGGAGCAGGTCATGGTGATGTGGAGGTTCTCGCCCTCACGCTCTAGGCCCACGACGTGGGCATACTCTTCTACTATTCCGCTGAACATAGTCGTATGATAATGATTGTGTCAATTGCTAGTAAGTGCGTAGCATCGTACGCAGGTTGCTATCACGGCGCGATAGAGAGGGGTAGCCTCCATGAAGCGCCTTGTCCCAAGTCCCATAGTTGGGGTTGGGTAGCACGATGAAACGCTTGCCAAACTCTGAGGCAAAGCGTGCCACACCCTCGGCTCTCTCGGCCTCACTGCTGCTATCGAAGACGTGGTCGAAGTCGCCTAGATTGTCGCCTAGGAGCATCACGATGTCGTAGCCACGTAGCACCTGATGTCGGCGCTCTGTCTTGTCGCTACCCTTGGTACGTAGCAGGAGGTGTACATCGTCGGCATTGGGGAAGCCATAGCGAGCGAGGTTGCGTAGCGTCCCAGCTCTATCGGCCTCAAAGCGATTGCTGATATAGAAAACCTCTACCCCAGCCTCGGCTGCACGCACGAAAAAGTCACGCGCCCCTGCTAGGGTATCGGCCTCGGCCCGTGCACACCACTCGTGCCACGAGGCATCGGTGTAGTCCTCGCTCTTGAGAGCCTGATGTACGGAGTTGGGCGTATTGTCGAGTATCGTCTCGTCAATATCGGTAACTATAGCTAGAGGTCTGTCGCCAGGCTTATGCTGAGACAGAGCCTGCTCTAGGCGCAGGGAGGCAAGGTTGTAGGCCTGTAGGCATAGGGCCTGGTACTCGGCAGAGCGCTGTATCCATGCCGATGTGTAGAGCTTGCCGCCTAATGTAGGGCTCATGGCTCCTGTGGCCTGTGTAGTAGCACACTGCCGAGAGGGACAGCACCCACCTAGGGTAAGGGCGAGAGAGCCTGCTAGGGCGATATGGGCAATAGTCTGTTTCATATACTTGCTTGAGTGGTTGTGTCTGCCGATTAGTCGTGGTGCTGATGTCTTAGGTAACAAGCTCGGCATAGGGGGCTATACTCCTTGGTCTCGCCGAGCATCACTTGCTGCTCGCCCTGTACGAGGCGATAAGAATAGTTGGCTAGGCGTCCACACTCCATACAGATGGCGTGTATCTTGTCTACACTATCGGCTATGGCGCATAGAGAGGCCATAGGGCCAAAGGGCTGTCGGCGAAAGTCCATATCGAGACCCGCTACGATGACCCTAACGCCTCGATCGGCTAGCTCCTGAACCACCTCTGTAAGTCCGAGATCAAAGAACTGAGCCTCATCAATCCCTATCACATCTATCTCGGAGGCCATGAGCAGAATGCTGGCAGAGCTGTCTATCGGTGTCGAGGGGATACTATTGCGGTCGTGCGATACGACACAGCTCTCATCGTAGCGAGTGTCGATCGAGGGTTTGAAGATCTCCACTCGCTGACCAGCTATCTTGGCACGGCGCAGGCGTCGGATGAGCTCCTCAGTCTTGCCACTAAACATCGAGCCACAGACTACCTCTATCGAGCCTCTAGTCCCGTCGCCACGGTTCTCTATCATTGAGCAATTCATCGTGTCGAGTAGGGGTTAGTCGGGTACGTTGTAGCGCGCCACTAGTAGGCGCGATCCGTCGGGTCGCTCACTCATGGCTATGCGCACTGTATCTGTAGGTAGCACCTCCTCGAGTACCTCTGGCCACTCTACGAGCAGTAGGGCTCCACTCATGATATAGTCCTCGATACCGAGGTTGAGAGCATCGGCGAGCCGCTCTAGGCGATAGCAGTCCATGTGATAGATCAGCTCGCCAGTGGTATCTGACCGATACTCGTTGATGATAGAGAAGGTAGGGCTATTGATCACGTCCTCGACACCGAGGGCGAGGCACAGAGCCTTGATGAAGGTCGTCTTGCCCGTGCCCATAGGAGCCTCGAAAGCAAAGACATCGCCATAGGGAAGCACCTCGTCAATGAAGCGTGCTACGGCTACATCGAGTGCCTCAAGGCTGGCGATAGTGATTTGGGTCTCTTGTATCATTATATTATTTGGGTTGCATGGTGATAATCGGCACGAGCATCTCCTCGAGCGACACACCGCCGTGCTGGAAAGTATCGCGATAGTACTGCACGTAGTAGTTGTAGTTGTTGGGGTAGGCAAAGAAGTCGTTGCCGAGGCTAAAGACGTATCTATCCGAGAGGTTGGTCTGTGGTAGACCCACCTTGGCAGGGTGCGTTATCTCTAGCACTTCCGAGGCGTTGTAGGTTAGGCTCTTGCCTACCTTATAGCGGAGATTGGTGTTGGTATTGCGGTCGCCGACTATCTTCACGGGGTTCTTGACCCTGATCGTACCATGATCGGTGGTCAGTACTACCTTGTAGCCCATCTCGGCAATACGCTTGAATAGGTTGTAGGTCGTCGAGTGGCGGAACCAGCTCGTCGTCAGCGAGCGATAGGCAGCCTCGGTATTGGCCAGCTCTCGGATCATCTTGCTCTCGGTACGTGCATGCGAGAGCATATCGACGAAGTTGAGCACGATGACGTTGAGGTCGTAGGCCTTGAGGCTATTGAGATGGTTGAGCAGACGCTCGCCATACTTGGGCTCGTAGACCTTGTTGTACGAGAAGGAATATTTCTTGCGATACCGCTCTAGTAGAGTACGTATCATAGGCTCTTCGTTGAGGTTCTTGCCCTCCTCGCTCTCCTCGTCCACCCACAGATCGGGAAACATCTTGGCGATGTCTAGGGGCATCAGGCCCGAGAAGATCGCATTGCGTGCATACTGTGTAGCCGTGGGCAAGATCGAGAGATATAGATCCTCGTCCATGGTGTAGAATTCGCTCAGTAGCCCCTTGACGCTCTCCCACTGATCTAGGCGGAAGTTGTCTATGAGGATGAAGAACACTTTCTCCCCGCTATCGAGCAGGGGGAATACCTTAGTCTTGAAGAGGTCGGGGCTCATCACTGGCTTGGTCTCGGGCTTGGCGATCCAGTCCTCGTAGCTACGAGAGATGTATTTGGAGAATAGTCGGCCCGCCTCAGCCTTCTGCATATCGAGGAGCTCTCCCATCTGTTCGTCTCCGCCCTCTAGCTCTATCTCCCAGTAGACGAGGCGACGATAGAGATCCTTCCACTCATCGAGCTCTAGGCGGTCGCTCATAGAGGCACCAAGGCGAGCGAACTCTTGGCGATAGTTGGTCGTAGTAGCCTCGCTGATGATCGTATTCTGATGTAGGTTCTTCTTGAGCGATAGGAGTAGTTGATTGGGATTAACGGGCTTGATGAGGTAGTCGGCTATTTTCCCCCCGATAGCTTGGTTCATTAGCTCCTCTTCTTCGCTCTTAGTAACCATCACGATAGGTATGTAGGGCTTAATCTCTTTGATACGCTGTAGGGTATCGAGCCCCGTTAGCCCCGGCATATGCTCGTCGAGGAATATAAGGTCGTATGTACTCTGCTCCACAGCCTCGATAGCGTCGGCTCCGCTCAATACGGGCGTTACGGCATAGCCTTTTTGCTCGAGGAAGAGGATATGGGGCTTGAGCAGATCGATTTCGTCATCTGCCCATAGGATTTGATATACTTTGCTAGTTGCCATATAGAAAATGTAGTTTTAGAATATTGCTCTACTCTACCAAACGCAAAGATACGATTTTTGTGATACCCCTCTGCCCGAGCATGCCCTCCGAACAGAGTCGTACCTCCCACCGACAAGTGCCAATACGTACACTATGGTGTGCAAATCTCTTGAGTGCAGGTGTGCAGAGTGCTTCTGATGATACACCCAACCTCATACTATAGTACACCTGCTTGCATACTATAGTGTGCGAGCCTGCATACTATAGTGTGCGAGCTTGCATACTATAGTGTGCGAGCTTGCATACTATAGTGTGCAGAGGTGCATACTATAGTGTGCGTCTCTGCACACTATAGTACATTAGGTTGCTTAAAGAAATACCCGAGCGAAACATCGATGTTTTGGCCAAAAAACATCGAACTTTTTGAGTAAAAACATCGATCATTTCGCACGAAAACATCGATGTTTTTGGGCAAAAACATCGATGTTTTGCCAACTGATGCAGGCGACCAAGCGGATGACCTCCTCGAACACGAAGGCATTAGTACACCCTTTTGATACCCCGACCCCGCGACCCTTTGTAGCAAGGTAGATGGCTTTGTGAAAAAAAGCGTAACTTTACGACCGAAGCCCTCGATGACAAGTAGCAAGAGGGTGCAAGCAATTACGACAAACTTTTGTATGATACAATCTATGACAGGCGTGGGTAAAGCAACCGCCCACTATCAGAATAGAGCCATCACAGTATTCGTCAAGACGCTCAATAGCAAACAGCTCGATATATCTTCGCGCATCCCTGCTTGCTATCGCGAACGTGAGATAGAGATACGCAACCTCATCGCCGAAGCCCTAGTGCGTGGCAAAGTGGAGCTGAGTATCAGTGTAGACGAAACGGCCTCCGCCCTCGCTGGCGTACAGCAGATCAACGAAGAGGCTCTCCGATACTACAGCGAACAGATCAATCGCATCTTCCCCACCCTATCGCTCGAGACTCCGACCATAGAGAGTCTGCTACGCCTGCCAGGCGTACTCGTAACCACCGAGAGCAGCGTCTACGAGCTGAGCCATGAGGAGTGGAGTATCCTGCGCCAAGCAGTACTCGTAGCTCTAGAGGGAGTACAAGCCTTTCGCCGACAAGAGGGCGTAATGCTCGAGGAGGTACTAGCTCGCCGCATCGACAATATCGCAGAGCTAATGCTAGGCATTGACCTGCCCGAGAGCCAACGCATCGAAGCCATTCGCCTACGTATCGCAGAGGCTCTACAGAAGGTTGCCCCCGAGGGCTACGACAGAGGACGCCTAGAGCAGGAGATGATCTACTACATCGAGAAGCTCGACATCAATGAAGAGAAAGACCGCCTGCGCCATCACCTCGCCTACTTCAGAGAAGTACTGGGGCAAGACGAGGGCCAACAGGGCAAAACCCTAGGCTTCATAGCCCAAGAAATAGGACGCGAAATCAATACCCTAGGGTCCAAGAGCAACAACGCCCTAATGCAACAAATCGTCGTCAAGATGAAGGACGAGCTCGAGCAAATCAAAGAACAATCTCTCAATATTCTATAGTCTACGTATTACCCACTCATCCCAATCTCCCCATCATGACACCCATTATCCCCAATGTGACCAACGAGACGGATAGGCTGGCTGTAGTGATACTAGGCCTACCCGATAGTATGGGCCCAGTACCTACCCTAGCAGAGACCTACGACGCCAAGAGCTACGAGGCCGTAAGCAGACAAATATATCCGACCCAAGCTAGTGTAACGGACGAGATGAATGCCGTACTAGAGGTGCTACAACGCAATGGCGTAGAGGTGCTACGCCCCTCGCTAGTGGAGGATTACAACCAGGTCTTCGCTCGCGACGTCGCTTTCGTCGTCGACGATACACTTTTTGTCTCCAACCTCATTCCCGATAGAGCCAAGGAGACAGGTGCCTTCGAGCACATCCTCGACCGCATCCCCTCTACCCACATTGAGTATCTCCCCGAGCAGGTACATACCGAGGGAGGCGATGTCCTCCTCTACGATGACAAGCTCTTCGTGGGGTGCTATCTGCGCAGCGACTACCCTACGTTCAAGACCGCTCGTACCAATCGGTATGCGATCGATTACTTCAAGGAGCGGTTCCCCACCAAGGAGATCATAGCCCTCGAGCTACGCAAGCACGACAGCGATCCTCGCCAGAGCGTGCTACACCTCGACTGTGCCTTCCAGCCCGTGGGGCGAGGCCGAGCTCTCATCTATCGCGAGGGCTTCCTAATGCCTAGAGATGTGTCTCTACTTGAGGAGATCTTCGGGCCCGACAATCTCTTCGATGTTACTCCCGAGGAGGCCTATATGATGAATACCAATGTGGTATCACTCTCACCTACCAAGCTCATCAGCGACAAAGCATTCGTGCGCCTCAATGCACATCTCGAGCACCAGTGGGGGATCGAGGTCGAGACGGTTCCCTATCAAGAGATCTCCAAGATGGGAGGGCTACTACGATGCTCCACAATGCCCCTAGTACGCCAGCCTGTCTAGCCGATGGCCAAGCAACGCAAGACGACCTTCGCCTGTAGCTCGTGTGGCTCTGTCTACCCCAAGTGGCAGGGGCAGTGCAGTGCCTGTGGCGAGTGGAATACTATAGTCGAGGAGGCGACCGATAGCTCTGTCGCCTCCTCAAGTAGCACAGTGGGGCTGATAGGTCAGGGGCAGAGGCCTCGACCTATTCGCCTCAAAGAGATCAGTGTAGAGGCTGAGCAGAGGCGTGATATGCTCGATGCAGAGCTCAATAGAGTGCTGGGTGGCGGACTGGTAGCAGGGGCCTTCGTCCTCCTAGGGGGTGAGCCAGGTATCGGCAAGAGCACTCTCGTGCTACAGACCATACTGCGCCTACCATGCCGTACGCTCTACGTATCGGGCGAGGAGAGTGCGGCTCAGCTCAAGATGCGAGCCGATCGCCTCGGTGGAGGGCACGACGACTGCATCATCTACACCGAGACGAGCCTAGAGGCTATAGTGCATACTGCTCTCGAGCTCCGGCCAGATCTCCTCGTCATCGACTCTATCCAGACCATACAGACAGAGCTATCGGAGAGTAGTCCAGGCAGTGTGTCTCAGATACGCGAGTGTGCCAACGTCCTGCTCAAATACTGCAAGACACAGGGGGTTCCCGTCATACTCATAGGCCATATCAACAAAGAGGGAAGCATAGCTGGCCCCAAGATCCTAGAGCATACTGTCGATGTAGTACTACAGTTCGACGGCGACAAGCACTACATGTACCGCATCCTACGAGGGAGCAAAAACCGCTTCGGGAGTACCAATGAGCTCGGTATCTATGAGATGCAACAGACAGGGCTCAGACCAGTAGACAACCCTAGCGAGCACCTTATCAGCCACGAGCGTTCGCAGCTTAGTGGCATCGCTATAGCTGTGGCCATGGAGGGCGTGCGTCCCTTCCTGATCGAGACACAGGCTCTAGTCAGCAGTGCTATATACGCCACACCTCAGCGATCGGCTACGGGCTACGATACCAAGCGTATGAATATGCTCCTTGCTGTACTAGAGAAGCGAGCCGGCTTCAAGCTAATACAGAAAGACGTCTTTCTCAACATCGCAGGAGGGATACGCATTGCCGACCCTGCTAGCGACCTAGCTATTATCACAGCTATACTCTCCTCGAGCCTCGACATAGCTCTACCCGAGGGGATTTGCCTAGCGGGCGAGGTCGGTCTATCGGGCGAGGTGCGCCCCGTAAGTCGTGTACAGCAACGAGTTCTAGAGGCTGAGCGCATCGGCTTCAGAGCGATTATCTTGCCACAAGCCAACCTCGCTTCGCTCGATACACACAGAGGCTCTATCCGTCTAATTGGTGTGCGTACGGTCGAGGAGGCTTTTCAGATGCTCTTTCGTCGTAGCTAGAGCCCCTCACAGCTGGGCCCGTCTATACTCCTAGTCCACAAGAAGGCAGAAGGCACAGCAGAGACTCATCTCTGCTGTGCCTTCTGCCTTTGTCCTCTATAGAGAGCTAACGGACGCGGATCAGACTGAGGCCATCGCGTAGGGGCAAGATAAGGTTCTCTACGCGATCGTCCTCTTGGACTATTCTGTTAAATAGCTGGATACTCTGCGTCTGCACATCCGAGGCTTTCGCTTCGTAGACCACCTTGCCATCCCACAGGGTATTGTCTGCTAGTATCATAGCTCCCGAGCACAGATGATCTATGATCAGGCGATAGTACTCTATATATTGACGCTTGTTGGCATCGATATACACGAGGTCAAACGAATGCTCTCGTACGAGCTGAGGCAACAGATCGAGAGCATCCCCTATATGGAGGTGTATACGATGGCCATATGGCGCGCGGTCGATGTACGCGCGGATGAAATCTTCCATCTCATCATCGGCCTCTATGGTATGCACCTCTCCTCCATCGGGAAGCACCTCAGCCATGCAATGTGCGGCATAGCCCGAGTAGGTACCTATCTCTAGTACCCTGCGAGCCCTAGTCATCTGACAAATCATACGCAATAGATTGCCCTGAAGATGCCCCGAGAGCATTCGTGGCCTAATAAGGCGCACATGAGCAGCACGCCCTAGCTCTGCCCTTAGCTCACTCTCGGGCGTACTATGCGCCAATATATACTGCTCTAGACTATCAATATCCATGGCTTATTGTTTGCCTAGAAACATCAAGGCTGGGATACGATAGCGCATTATGGCCTTCACGATATATACACACACCACAAGCGTAGCCACCGAGATCAAGGGCATCACGACAAAGTAGGATACGAACCGCGGCATAGCGTCGAGATTGATCAGCCTTGGCATCAGAGTCTCCAAGATGAAGACCTGGAGGATATAGATCCCTAGTGTGTATTGGCCCCATTCTCCTAGAGTATTGAGTATGTGCGAATTGCATATAGGGGGGGGGGATAATACCTCTGTCTGATCATCTGAGAAGATGATAGCAAAGAGGGCAACCACGGCTATGCTACCCAACAGACCAAGCGGTATCTTCAATGCCCAAGCCCAGGGATTGGAAAACAAGTGCATAGTGAGGGGCATATATTGCTCAGACCAAAGGAAAAGAAGCAGATAACCCACAAGAGCTATTGGGAATATCACCCGAGCATGGCGGACGAATTGTTCCCATCTGGCCTTCAGAAGCATACCGACAAGAAAGCTAGCATACATGATGCTTGGCAATTGGACAAAGTTGAGATAATGGCTTGCTAGTAGGGAGATAGCAATGGCCAATGCCTTATACCTGCCTGCTTGCATGGCTATAAAACTAAGGACATGGCACACGAAGGCTGTCTTCAAAAACCAAAAACTCCCCTCAAAGACGTCTATATAGGACAATAAACGCTCCTCATCGATCCCATGATCGCTAAGCCCCAAGCCCCAGAGCGTAGATGTAGCCAATGCCTTGGCCACGATGAGTAGAGCAGACCACGTAAGCCAAGGGAGCAATAGTTGAACAAACTTTTTCTTCAAGAATACTCCCCATGTAAGCCGAGCTGACGACCCAGCGAAGAAGCCCGAGATCATCATAAACAAAGGCATATGAAATGAGTAGATCACACGATGCAAAGGCTCTTCACCATACGCTGGAGACAACAGATGCTGAACACAATGCCCCCACAAGACCAAGAAGATCGCCAATAGCTTCAATAGATCAAACACAACTAGCCGACCAGATCTCGGCTTAACCTGCTGTACCTGTAGATGCTCTCCCATATACTTATTCTGTATGTTTCTATTCTAGAGCTGCTAGCATGGACTTAAGACGAGTAGCCACTTCCTCCATCTGCCACATAGGGGTAGAGGTGGCTCCACAGATGCCTATGGAGGCAGGGATAGGCACCAGCATGTCGCTTTGGATATCAGAGGCAGACGAGACAAACACGGATCGCTTGTTGCCCTTGAGGCAATGGCTGTACAGCACCTTGCCATTGGAGCTCTTGGAGCCTGCTACGAAGAAGATTAGCTCATGCTGAGCAGCAAACTCCTCAATATGAGGTATGCGATTGGACACCTGTCGGCATATCGTATCCTGAAAGAAGAAGTCAACTCCTGGAAGCATACGCCTGCGTAGGTTCTCAATTAGCTCTTGAAAGCCTGTCAGCGACTGTGTTGTCTGTGAGAATAACGCTATCGGGCGCGAGAAATCTATCTGGGCTATGTCTTCATCATACTGTAGCACAATGGCCTCTCCATCGGTCTGTCCTACCAAGCCATTGACCTCGGCATGCCCTTTCTTGCCGTAGATGACGATCTGCCCACCTAGGGGCTTTATCTCTAAGTATTTTTTGCGTATCTGTTTCTGTAGCCGTACTACCACAGGACATGTGGCATCAACGAGCTCGATATTACGCTCTCGAGCCCATTCGTACACTTTGGGTGGCTCGCCATGCGCCCTGAAGAGGACACGCTTACCACTAAGGGACTTGAGCCCCTCGTAGTCGATCGTCTGCATACCTTTGGCCTGGAGGCGATCGACCTCTTCATTGTTGTGCACGATGTCGCCAAGGCTGTAGAGCTCGCCTTCGCCTTTGTCTAGTTCACGCTCTGCGTGCTTGATTGCATTGATCACCCCAAAGCAAAATCCGCTCTGCTGGTCTATCTCTATAGTAGGGAGTTGGTTCACTGAATTGATTGTTTTGATGAAATAGCCTCGGCAAACATTTCCTTGAGCTTGGCAAGCTGCTGGTCGGGAGTGAGGAACGAGTTGTCGAGCACCAGAGCGTCCTCTGCCTGTCTCAGAGGAGCTACATCGCGGTGTGTATCGGCATAGTCGCGCGCCTCTATACTGCTCAGTACCTCCTCGAGGCTTAGACTCGTGTCGCCCTTGGCCTGAAGCTCTAGGAGCCGACGCTCTGCACGGATACGAGGCTGGGCCGTAACGAAGACCTTGAGCTCAGCATCAGGAAACACCACCGTGCCTATATCGCGCCCATCCATGACAATACCTTTGTCGAGCCCCATACGTTGCTGCTCGCGCGTCATGGCAGTACGTACTAGCGGGAGGGCGGCCACACGGCTTGCCAGGCTAGCTATCTCCATGGAACGGATCAGAGGCTCCACACACTCATCTCCGAGGTATAGCTCGGGAAGCCCCTGAGCATTGAGCCTAAAGCCTATACGCAGATCGTCAAGCAGAGACTCTAGCCCCTCGAGATCGATGCTGTCGGCTGTGATGAGCCCTGCTCGTTGGGCAGCGAGGGCTACCCCTCGATACATAGCCCCAGTATCGACGTATATATAGCCTATCTCACGAGCTAGAGCCTTGGCCATAGTGCTTTTGCCACACGAGCTGTAGCCATCGACAGCGACTATTATCTTATTATTATCCATTTATATGCTATGAGTATCTTCTATTATCGTCTATTAAATAACCCGAAGTCGGTACTAAAGGTTGCCATAAAGGCCCAGAACGAACTATCGTAGACCGTTACGGACACTGCTGCTCGATACCCTACCCTATCGAAGCCGACACCAGCCGATAGACCTGCTAGGCTCGCGCCCCTCAGACTCTTGTAGTCTTGGGCAATACGAGGATTGTATCCCATGCCAAGCCAAAACCTATCGCTCGGAGCATACTCCACCCCTAGGGCAAGGTGCCGTAATATGCGCCCTACTGTGCTCAGCGTTACCTGATCGGGCAGGCGCATCAAGGGTGATCGCGGCCGTAGTCCATAGGCCGTAAGGTGTAGCTTGAAGGGGGCGTGAGCTAGTCTGTGCGAATAGCCCACACGCAGATCCCAGGGCAGAGCTTCTTGCCTATTGGTCGAGTATGGTCTCAAGAGTGCGCCTATGTTGGTTAAGGCGATGCCGGCGCTACTATCGTGCTCTTGGCTGTAGTAGCTAAGGCCGACATCGGCCCCGAGACCATAAGCTCGATAGTCGGCTAGGGCCGAGTATATCCCCTTGATCGAGATGCCTAGGCGCAGGTATTCCGTTAGTTCATGGCTATAGGTCGCCTGCAGGGCCAGATCCTTGGCACCATAGCGACCCATGTACGCCCCCGAGAGGTCGCGCCCCTCTATCTGCCCATAGCTGATGTAGCGCATACCGACAGCCCATGCTCCATGAGCACCAAACTGACGCCCATAGGTAGCCGTAGCAATGTGGCTATCGGACCAATAATTGGTGTACGAGAGCGACATCTGACCATGATGCTCGCGCCCATACAGGGCGGGGCTCTCTAGGGCAAGGCCAGCATCGTTGGCCACAATCGTGGTAGTAGCTCCACCTAGTGCCATGGCTTTGGTAGTACTAGGGAGCGAGAGGAAATGGAATACTCCACTCTGCTCCTGCCCGCTAGCCTCGATGAGGCCTAGCAGCATTGTCGTAGCTAGTATTGCCCTAGTCCACAGCCTGTCCATAGCGTCTATATCTAGATGGCTGGTAAGTTCATGCCTATGATCCGCCTGTACAGATCGAGGGCGTATATGTCCGTCATGCCCGATACGTAGTCGAGGGCGCACTGTATGCGCCCATAGGTCGTGGGCTGGTTGGTGTCGTATTGCGAACTGACACGGCTCAGGAGCGTTCGACTATAGAGGTGCTCGGGCTGGTGCAGTGCCTCTAGGAGCTTGTCGAGCAGAGATCCGAAGATCTGATGCCCTGCTAGTTCCACATCGAGCACCTCACGAGCTCTATAGATGCGATCTATAGCCACAGAGCTACAGGCTCGGTATGCCTCCTTGCTTCGAGGAGATAGCTGACTGATCAGTGCACCTTGATAAGAGCCATCGAGGATGCTCACCTCGTTGTCGAGGAAGATGCTCGCGGTCTCCTCGACAAGCAGATTGATGACCCTACTCCTCAGGTAGCCCATACGCTCGTGCGGATCGGTGATATATGTTAGGGTACTATCGATATACCTCTGTTCGTCGGCATCGAAGAATGCCCGTAGCAGGCTCGAGGCCTCTGCGTAGTCGAGGATGCTTAGCTTGTAGGCATCCTCTATATCCATGACCTGATAGCATATATCATCGGCTGCCTCTACGAGGTAGACCAGCGGATAGCGTGCATAGCGTAGCTCGGCTGTATCGAGGCGAATGAGCCCCAGCTCCTCAGCCAGCTGGCGCATCGTCGCCTCCTCGGTCTGAAAGAAGCCAAACTTGCTCGTGCTCAGCGTACTGCTATATGGATACTTGACGATACTAGCCAGCGTGCTATAGGTTAGGGCAAAGCCCCCAGGACGACGACCACGAAACTGATGTGTCAGTAGACGAAAAGCATTGGCATTGCCCTCAAAGAGGAGAAAATCCGTCCACCGCCCTCCCTCTCGCTCTACCTCTGCTTGCCACTTGCGCCCATGGCCCTCACGAAAGTAAGCACCTATGGCGCGCTCGCCACTATGGCCAAAGGGGGGGTTGCCCATATCGTGCGCCAAGCAGGCAGCACTAACGATAGCACTGATAGACCGGAAGGGGATATTGCCCTCTCTAGCATGTCGTTTCTCTAGGCAGTCAGCGATCATATTGCCCAGCGAACGTCCGAGGCAGCTCACCTCGAGGCTATGCGTTAGTCTATTGTGTACAAAGATATTACCTGGTAGGGGGAAGACCTGCGTTTTGTTTTGCAGGCGACGAAATGCCGGAGAGAAGACTAGGCGGTCGTAGTCGCGCTCAAACTCGCTACGCACGAGTGCCGCACCCACCGAGGCCTTACGGCTCTCGGCCCCTAGGCGTCTATCGGAGAGGAGTTGTTGCCAGTTCATTATTATACCACAATCAAGGCCGTAAAGGTAACAAAAAGCCCCCAAGTCGTCAAACGCTATAGCTGGCACATCAAGGGTAACACGCCCAATATAGTTAGCCGTGTAGCTGGTGTTATCCTAACAGCAAGCATGAATGCTAGTAGCGGGTATAGCTCTCCCAAAAAGCCTAGGGTGAACGAGGCGGTACCCCTAGGGCGAACGCCTCGTTCACCCTAGGGATAAAATGCGTCAGCCCTAGGGGAGCCATCAGAGCCGGCTTATCTGCTCCACAATAGGGCTATCGCTATGGGATAGCTCATGCGATCACATAGCATATCTAATTGGAGTATTTGGTTGGATAGACAATAAGTTGTATCTTTGCAGGTGAAGAAAGGATAGAGGAATGGAGGAGGCTAGGGGCTTTCTCCATTCTTCGTATAGCAAGTCATAAGAAGCAAGTATGATAGATCAGCAGCTAGTGCGAGAGGCCGTAGAGGGCATTCTCGTCAGTGAGTACCCTGCCCACTACATCGTCGATGTGGTGGTGCATGTAGGCAATCGCATCGTCGTAGAGCTTGGTAGCGATGAGGGTGTGGGGATAGATGAGTGTGTGCGTATCACCAAGCACATAGAGGCGACCTTCGATAGAGAGGTAGAGGACTACGAGCTCGAGGTAGGGTCGGCTGGGCTTACATCGCCTTTCAGGGTACTACGTCAGTACGAGTCGGCTATCGATAGCGAGGTCGAGGTACTATGCCGTGGAGGCATCAAGGAGAAGGGGCTCCTCGCCTCGGCATCTGCCACTGAGATAAGCCTCGTGGTGGTACGTCGCATCAAGCCCGAGGGGTCCAAGCGCAAGGTCGATGTAGAGGAGCAGATCCACATCGCCATGGATGATGTACTACAGTGTAAGAGAATAATCAAAATATAATAGCATAGGCAATGGCAAAGAAGAAAGAAACGATGAGTATGACGGACTCCCTAGCGGAGTTTAAGGACCTCAAGAATATCAACAAAGAGACGATGATCTCCGTACTGGAGGATGCGTTTCGCAATGTCCTCTCCAAGATCTACGGCACGGACGAGAACTGTTCGGTCATCATCAACCCCGAGCGAGGGGACTTCGAGATATGGCGTACCCGCACGGTGGTCAACAATGGTGAGGTCATCAACGACGCCCGCGAGATCGCCCTGCGTGATGCCCAGCTCGTAGACCCCGAGGCCGTGGTCGGCGAGTCTGTTACCGAGGCTGTGGACTTCAACGCCTTTGGTCGCCGTGCTGTGATCAACCTGCGTCAAGCTCTGGCTAGCAAGATACTAGACCTACAGAAGGACAATTTCTACAACAAGTTCAAGGACCGTGTCGGCCAGCTCGTAACGGCCGAGGTCTATCAGGTGTGGAAGCGTGAAGCTCTGCTCCTCGACGACGAAGGCAATGAGATGCTCCTGCCCAAGTCTGAGCAGATCCCAGGAGACTTCTTTCGCAAAGGAGAGACGGTGCGCGCCGTAATAGCTCGTGTAGAGAACGAAAACAACAACCCCAAGGTTATCCTCTCGCGCGTGAGTGGCGAGTTCCTCAAGCGTCTGCTCGAGCTCAACGTCCCCGAGATAGCCGATGGCCTCATCACCCTACGCGCTGTGGCACGTGTACCAGGGGAGCGAGCCAAGATAGCAGTGGAGAGCTACGATGACCGCATCGACCCCGTGGGTGCCTGCGTAGGTATGAATGGCTCCCGTATCCGTGGTATCGTACGCGAGCTACGTGGAGAGAATATCGACGTTACGACCTATACGGCCAACACCCTCCTCTTCATACAGCGAGCCCTAAGCCCAGCCAAGGTATCGGCCATTACACTAAGTGCCGAGGGCGAGGAGAAGCAAGCCGAGGTCTACCTACGCCCCGAGGAGGTACCTCTAGCGATCGGTAAGAATGCCTCCAATCTCAAACTAGCCTCTCTGCTGACGGGGTACAAGATTGAGGTATTCCGCGATAGCGAGACAGACGAGGAGGATATCTATCTCGATGAGTTTGATGACGAGATCGATGAGTGGGTGATCGACCTACTCAAGAACATAGGCTGTACGACAGCTCGCTCGGTACTCAAGAAGAGCCGCGAAGAGCTGATCACAGCGACCGACCTCGAGGAGGCTACTATCGACCATGTGCTGAGCGTGCTGAGCGCAGAGTTTTGCGATGAGCTCGAGGCCGATGAGGATGAGACTGATGACGAGGCTGCTCCCGCAGAGGAACAGGCCTAAATACTAACATAGAAGACTACTGAAGATGTCTAAATCAATCAAATTAATAGAGCTTGCCAAGCGGCTTGGGGTGGGAGTAACCACTCTCAGTGGCTCCCTCGAGAAGCGAGGCCTCGTCGACAACCCTCACAACCCCAATACTCGCCTCGATCTATCTGCCGTGGAGAGTCTGCTCCCCGACTTTAGGGAGCTGAAGAAGGACGTCATAGAAGCCTTGCGCTCAGAGCTTAGCGACAAGCCTCAGGAGAGCCAAGAGGCATCTAACGCCCCTGTACCCACCCAAGAGGAACCCAAGAAGGCAGAGCGTAAGGGGCTCAAGATCGTAGGTAAACTTGGTGAGGACAAACCTACTAGCCAACTCGAGGCTACTGCCTCCTCCAAGCCTACCTCTGCACCCAAAGTAGAGGCTCCAGCTCCCGAGGCAGAGCCTACTATATCTGTGGCAGAGGCTCCAGCATCTACGCCCAAGGTAGAGCTCGCTCCTCCCTCAGAGCCGAGCCCAGCACCTGTGGCCAACGCCAAGGAGAGTGAGGCGAAGGAGGGGGTATTCCGAGCCTCAACACCATCGGCTGGCATACAGTTCAACGTAGTGGGCAAGATAGACCTCGACACGATCAACGACTCTATGCGTCCCGCTAAGAAGAGCCGTAGTGAACGTGCCAAGGAAGAGAAGAAAAAGCGCCAGCGTATCAAGCAAAATGCTGTAGACGTCAAGGCCGAGGCAGCCAAGGTGTCAGGCGGACAGCAGGGAAAGAAGCCTGGATCGGCATCCACTGCCCCCAAGACTGGAGCCAAGTCTGCCAGCCCTACCGACAAGGGAGCTAAGCCTAGCGACCAAGGGCAAGGACGCAAGGCCAAGCGTCAGAAAGAGCAGGCACGCCCTGTGATCACCGACGAGGATGTACAGCGTCAGGTAAAGGAGACCCTAGCACGCCTGACTGGAGGCAAGAACTCAGGCAAGGAGCAGAATGCCAAGGGGGCCAAGTACCGCAAGGAAAAACGTAATGCCCAAAGAGAGGCTGCCGAGGAGGCTCGCCAGCTCGATGAGCTAGAGAGCAAGGTACTCAAACTAACCGAATTCGTTACCGTAAGCGACCTAGCCAGCATGATGGACGTGCCAGTAACGAAGGTTATCGGTACGTGTATGAGCCTTGGCCTTATGGTATCGATCAATATGCGTCTCGATGCTGAGACTATTGACATCGTGGCCGAGGAGTTTGGGTTCACGACAGAGTTCGTAAGTGCCGATGTGGTAGAGTCTATCGCTCAGGACGAGGAGGATAGCGAGGAAGACCTAACGAGTCGCCCCCCTATCGTTACCGTCATGGGACACGTAGACCATGGTAAGACCTCACTACTCGACCGCCTACGCAATACCAACGTTATCGCTGGCGAGGCTGGTGGTATCACGCAGCATATCGGAGCCTACAGCCTCAAGCTCTCTAGCGGCAAGCGTATCACCTTCCTCGATACCCCAGGGCACGAGGCCTTCACGGCTATGCGTGCTCGCGGTGCCAAGATTACCGACATCGCTATTATCATCGTAGCGGCTGACGATGATGTAATGCCTCAGACCAAGGAGGCTATCAACCATGCCACAGCAGCGGGTGTACCTATAGTATTCGCCATCAACAAGATTGACAAGCCTGGAGCCAACCCCGACCGCATCCGTGAGCAGCTTGCCACGATGAACTACCTCGTGGAGGAATGGGGAGGTAAGTACCAGTGTCAGGAGATCTCGGCCAAGCAGGGTATCAACATCGAGGAGCTCCTAGAGAAGGTTCTTCTAGAGGCCGAGCTCCTAGAGCTCAAGGCCAACGCCAATAGGCGTGCTGTGGGCTCGATCATCGAATCATCGCTCGACAAGGGGCGTGGATACGTAGCCACAGTAATGGTGCAGAATGGTACACTCTCTACGGGAGATGTGGTGCTCGCAGGGACGCATTTTGGGAAGGTTAAGGCGATGTTCAACGAGCGCAATCAGCGTGTGAACTCAGCTGGGCCGAGCACACCTGTGCTCATACTCGGCCTCGATGGTGCTCCTACTGCCGGTGAGACATTCAACGTCATGGATACCGAGCAGGAGGCGCGTAGCATCGCTAGCAAGCGCGAACAGCTCAAGCGTGAGCAGGACAACCGCACCAAGAAGGGGCTTACTCTCGATGAGCTGGCTCGTCGCCGTGCCTTGGGCAACTTCCAGGAGCTCAACGTCATCATCAAGGGCGACGTGGACGGCTCTATCGAAGCCCTCAGCGATTCACTCATCCGCCTCTCCACCGAGGAGATCCAGGTCAATGTGATACACAAGGGCGTGGGTGCCATCAGCGAGAGCGATGTAGTGCTAGCATCAGCATCCTCAGCTATCATCATAGGCTTCCAGGTGCGCCCTAGCCAGGCGGCCAAACGTCAGGCAGACCGCGAGGGTGTAGAGATCCGTACCTACTCGATCATCTACGATACTATCGAGGATATCAAGAGTGCTATGGAGGGCATGCTATCGCCCGAGATCAAGGAGAATGTGGTGGCCAATTTGGAGGTCCGAGAGACGTTCAAGATCACCAAGGTCGGCACCGTGGCAGGCTGTATCGTGCTCGAGGGTAAGATCAAGCGCACGAACAAGATACGCCTCATCCGCGATGGTATTGTCAAGTATGCAGGTGCCTTAGGCTCACTCAAACGCTTCAAGGACGATGCTAAGGAGGTAGTGATGGGCCAAGACTGTGGTCTCAACATTGATGGCTACAACGACATCATGGTGGGCGACATCATCGAGGCCTACGAAGAGATCGAGATCAAGAAGACTCTCGACTAGCCTCTCATCGCCTACACAACGGACGGGGCGTGGCAAACAGCTGTTTGCCACGCCTCGTCCGTTGTGCACTATCGCCTAGTAGCTAGAGGCGTCGATTGTGGCGCCGTGCATCGATCCCGAGGAAGATGAATAGCATGAAGCTAAAGCCCCACAGCGAAGAGCCACCATAGCTAAAAAATGGTAACGGTATCCCTATGACGGGTACTAACCCCATCACCATCCCAGCATTGATAAAAAGATGAAAGAAGAATATCGATGCCACACAGTAGCCATACACACGGCCAAAGCGAGACGTCTGTCGCTCGGCAAGAGCGGCTAGACGCAGGATGAAGGAGGCATAGACGACAAGGAGCAGTGTCGTACCGACAAAGCCTTGCTCCTCGCCTACAGTGCAGAGGATGAAGTCGGTATCCTGCTCAGGGACGTAGTTGAGCTTCGTCTGCGTGCCCTCAAGGAAACCCTTGCCCCATAGACCTCCAGAGCCAATAGCTATCTTGGACTGATCAACGTTGTACCCCTTGCCACGTAGATCACTCTCGATGCCCAAGGCGACCTTGATACGGACCTGCTGGTGTGGCTCTAGGATATTGTCAAATACGTAGCTTGTCGACAAGAAGAAGCCCATTGACCCCAAGGCAAAGCTCGCTACAAGGAGGTAGTTGATCCGATAGTAGCGTAGCCACAGATATAGCATATAGCCGATGAGTAGGATAAGTAGCCCTAGGGCAACGAACGAGAGGTCAAAGGCTACGACGAAGCTATGCACAAGTACTGCGACCACTTGGGTACCGATGGCTATCCCCCCGAGCTGTAGGCATGTCCGCTCCATGCGCCGACCATAGATAGAGAGTAAGACGAGGGTGAAGGCGATGATGCAGTTGTATAGGACGAAGGCATCTGCCGAGGTAGTACCCCACCAAAGAGTGCCGTCGAGTATGAGTGCCGCTACGAAGTAAATGACTGCCGAGCCCCCAAGCCCGATGAAGAGCCCTGTAAATCCCTCGCGATAGAGGGCAAGGAAGAGAGCCAAGAACACGAGAGCGGACCCCGTCTCACTCTGCCCCAAGATGAGGAGTATCGGTACTACTACGATGGCGATAAGCTGTATATAGCTACGTATCGAGCCTACCTCGAAGCCATATTTGCTGCACTGCCATGCTAGCATGAGCGCTGTAGCGACCTTGGTGAACTCCGCCGGCTGCAGACGTACTGGTCCCAAGACTAGCCACGAGCGCGACCCCTTGATATCGGGAGCGACGACGATAGTAACGAGACACAGCACCAGCATCAAGACGTAGAATACTGGTGCCCAAGTCTCAAAGATTGACGAGCTAATCATCAGCACAGCAAAGCCAATGATAAGCCCTAGTCCCATCCACACTAGCTGCATCATGGGACGACTCCCCCACTGAAACAGCTCATGGACATCGAAGCTGTAGGTGGCACCACATATCGAGAACCAGCCAGCCACGATGAGCAGTACGTAGATCCCGATCGTTAGCCAGTCGAGCGATTGCCAGAGGGTAACGTCTCTGTTATAGGGCATTGTTGTAGTATGTTATCGAGCTATTCTTCATCTGTGTAGCGACAGCTTCTCCAGCAGGTGATAGTTGTCTGTCGCGGAGATAATATTCCATCATTACACGTCCTATAGGTACGCCATAGTGTGCTCCAAAGCCTCCATTCTCTACATAGACACCGACAGCGATGCGAGGGCTATGCCTAGGGGCAAAGCCTATGAAAGACGAGTGGTCTTTGCCATGGGGGTTCTGCGCAGTGCCTGTCTTTCCACAGACCTCAATCTCGCCCGGTGCGAAGTTGGCCGCTCGGCAAGTACCGCTCGTCACGGCCATAGCCATGCCCGAAACGATATACTCCCAGTTCTCAGCCTTGATACCTGTCTGCTGGCGGTTGGTATAGGCTGTGTCAAGCTCTACTCCCGATATGCTACGTACCACATGAGGCCTGCGCCAGGTACCTCTGTTGGCGATGATAGCTGCTAGGTTGGCGATCTGTAGAGGAGTAGAGAGGACTTCGCCTTGGCCTATAGAGATAGAGATAATGGTGCTGGAGTTCCAGCCTTGCTTGTAGATCTTGTCGTAAACCTTGCTATTGGGGATGTAGCCTCGCTTCTCGCCCGATATATCGATCCCTGTGCGATAACCATAGCCAAGAGCCACAATCCTGTTCTTCCAGTGCTCGAAGGCTTCCTGTACAGTGGCATAGCGACTGCGGTTGTCAAGCAGGAAGTGCATGCCCCAGCAGTAATAGCTGTTGCATGAGGTAGCAAGTGAGTAGACAATAGCAGGAGAGGGAGCATGGGGGTGACACTTGGGTCTACCACCAAGTCGAGGATAGCCTCCATAGCAGCTTAGAGGGGTACTGGGGCTTACGACACCTTCCTCTAGGAAGATGGCCCCTTGGGCGGGCTTGAACGTAGACCCAGGAGGATAGGTTCCCATGATAGCTCGGTTAAAAAGCGGCTTGCCAGGGGCTTCTTCTAGGAGCTTGTGCTGCTCCCCCTTGTCTTTGCCTGCTAGAAGCTCGGGATCGAAGGTCGGGGCAGTAACGAGGGCAAGTACCTCGCCAGTCTCGGGCTCTATAGCCACGACAGCACCTCGCTTGCCCTTCATAAGCTCCTCGCCTAGCTGTTGCAGGCCAGCATCGATCGATAGCGTGAGGTCGTGTCCATTGATAGGGAGCCTATCATAGGCTCCGTCATTGTATCGCCCCTTGATACGCCCTCGAGCATCACGTAGCAGTACCTCTTGTCCTTTGATCCCTCGTAGCTGCTGGTCATAGAAACGCTCTACACCCGACTTACCCACGTAGTCGCCTGCTATCAAGGCACTGTCGCGCTCGAGATCAAACTGGCTAGCCTCCGAGAGATAGCCCAAAACATGAGCCCCATAATGATAGTCGTATTGCCTAATCGTGCGGCTCTGTATGCTGAGCCCAGGAAACTTGTATATCTGCTCTTGGAAGCGAGCTGCATCCTCTGGGTTGAGCTGCGTGATCAGTAGCTGAGGCGTGTAGGGGGTATAGCCTCTATTCTTGCGCCTATCCTTGACCTGCTCTAGTCGGTGGGTCAACTCTTGAGGCGAGATACTCAGCAGGGATGCTAGAGCGAGGGTATCGAGCTTGTTTCTGGCCTCATTCATCGTGATCATGAGGTCATAGGCGGGTTTATTGGCGACTAGGAGCTGACCATTGCGATCGTAGATGACGCCACGCGAGGGGTGTATAGCTTTGAAGTAATAGGCATTGTTCTCTGCCCGTTGCTTGTATTCGGGGCTAAGGATCTGGAGATAGTAGAGGCGAGCTACGAAGAGGAAGAGTACCCCGAGCACGAGCACTACTAGGAGGAGCCTGCGCTTGTAGTAGCGATCATTGACCATGATGAGGGCGCAAGCGAATAGAGAGTGCAAGGAAGACCACCATCGCACACACAAACGAATAGACCACCCCAATGCCGAGGCTTACGAGCAAACGCCCTAAGTCGAAATGCAGACCTGCATCGAGGAAGTAAAGCAGGATGTGATGGATCACCAAGAGCTCGATAAGTAAGAAGATCGCCCCTCCTTGTAGTGTGGAGTAAAGGGGGAGATGCTCCATATTCATGTTCTTATCTATCATCGGCCTAAGCAGATAGTAGCGTAGGAACGACGTTAGGGTGAGGGCGAAAGCATGTAGCCCTGGCGTGAGCATCAATAGATCAAGGATAGAGCCGATGACGAAGCCTACCCATGTGAGCCGTATAGGGCCAGTGCCTAGAGGTAGTAAACATAGTACCACGGGGTAGAAAAACGGGGTAGCGACACCAAATAGTACCACAGGCCCGAGTACCCATACCTGCACTACGATAATGAGTATGCTTACGAGGATGAAGCGCAGCGTATTGCTATTCATTGGGGAGGATACTTTGCTCTAGGTTAATAGCCTCGGTGGGTGCTGGAGCCAGCAGGATGTAGACATAGCTAAGGCGCTCGAAGTCGGTGGCCAGCTTGATACGATACGTCCCAAAAGCTGCCTCTGCGCCCTGTACTCCGGTGGTATCGCTACGCTCCACTGTGCCTACGATGAGCCCCTCGGGAAAGATGTATGAGTAACTACTCGTTACGATAGTGTCGCCTACGGCTATATCTGCGTGTAGTGGAATACCTCCAAGTATCGCCGGCTTACCTAACCCCTGAGCCGACAGCTGGCCTTGGTAGCCCTTGGTGAGCACAGCACAGCTTAGGCGTAGCTTGGCACTGATGATAGGTATCACTATGGCATAGTGCTCCGACACCTCCATGACTGTACCTACGACCCCTGTAGCACCTACTACAGGCATATCAGGGCGTAGCCCATCTCGCCGACCTTTGTTGATCATATAGTACGTATCGCCTAGGCGAGCGTTGGCATTGACGATACGAGCCGTTACGTAGAGGCTATCGACGATAGTCGTGTCGGCCCGTAGACTACCTAGCTTACCCTCGGCCATAGCATCGCTCACCTTACGACGCAGGGCGATGAGCTCATGCTCTAGGCGTGCCTTCTCGATGAGCAGGTTCTCGTTCTTCTCACGCAGGGCCATATAGCTATGGGCCTGCGTCATGGCCTCGTTGATATGCCCCGATACATAGCTCTGTACATACATGCGTAGCCCCCTGCGATAGAGCCCATCGCTTAGCAGTAGGAGCATAGAGATGAGTAGCAGGAAGATAAGCAAAAACCAATGCTTATTGGCAATGAAGAAATCTAGAAGCCTGCGCACGACCTATACAGCTAGATGAATATACGCAAGCCAAGGGCGCACTCGACGACACGTCGAATACTCCCTCGGCACGATAAATAGGGATACTATTAGCGAATGAGGAAGTTGAACGTATCCGTATTCTTAAGAGCAACGCCTGTACCCAAAGCGACCGCATGCAGAGGATCCTCGGCTATCTTGAACTCAATGCCAAAGCGTGTCGTTAGCCTCTTGTCCAGACCTCGCAGTAGTGCACCGCCACCAGCTAGTACCACGCCATTGGCGCAGATATCTGAGTACAGCTCGGGAGGTGTCTCTTGTAGGGTCTTGAGGACAGCATTCTCTATCTTTTGGATAGACTTCTCGAGGCACTCGCAGATCTCTCGGTAGTTGACCATGATCTCTCGAGGACGTGTATCCATCATATCCGCCCCACGTACCAGGTAGTCGCTAGGAGGATTATCTAGGTCTAGGTACACAGCACCTACATTGATCTTGATCTGTTCGGCCGTACGCTCCCCGATACGCACCTTGTGTACATCGCGCATATGGTCCATGATGTCATGCGTAAACTCATCGCCTGCCGTGCGGATTGACTCATCCTTGACGATCCCCCCTAGGGAGATCACAGCGATCTCGGTAGTACCACCACCGATATCTACTATCATGTGTCCCTCGGGAGCTAGGACATCAATCCCCACCCCAATGGCTGCAGCCATAGGCTCATAGATCATGAAGACGTCGCGCCCACCGGAGTGCTCGCTGGAGTCACGGACAGCACGGATCTCCACCTCGGTACTACCAGAGGGGATGCAAACCACCATACGTAGCGAGGGGGTAAACCATCCACGCTTGCGGCTCACCATGCTGATCATACCACGGAGCATCTGCTCCGCGGCATTGAAGTCTGCAATGACACCATCTCGTAGAGGACGAATTGTCTTGATATTGGAGTTGCCCTTCTCGTACATCTCTCTAGCCTTGGTCCCGACAGCGATCATCTCGTTGGTACGGGTGTCGAATGCTACTACTGAGGGCTCATCAAGGACGATCTTGCCGTCCTTGATAATGATTGTATTCGCTGTACCTAGGTCCACAGCGAGCTCTTGTCTAAAGGAGAATAGTCCCATTGATAAATCTCTTCTGAATTAACTTTATATATCTCTCTTGTCGTCAGTCCTAGTGTTTGAAGTGGCGGATGCCTGTGAAGACCATTGACACCCCTAGCTCATCGGCCTTGGAGATGCTCTCCTCGTCGCGAATAGAGCCTCCAGGCTGTATGATAGCTGTGATGCCAGCCTCAGCAGCTAGGGCAACGCAGTCTGCAAAAGGGAAGAATGCATCGCTCGCCATGACTGCCCCCTGAAGGTCGAAGCCGAAGCTCTGAGCCTTGTGAATAGCCTGGCGCAGAGCATCAACGCGTGATGTCTGGCCGACACCACTCGCTAGCAAACGCCCACTCTTGCTCAGGACGATAGCATTGCTCTTGCTATGCTTGACCAGCTTATTGGCAAATAGTAGCTCCTCAAGCTCTGTATCGCTTGGCACGATCTGTGTTACTACACGGCACTGCTCGGTTGTCTCCACTGCCCTATCGGTCTCCTGCTGTAGCACCCCCCCAAGCATGGAGCGGTAGCTCCACTGGCTCTCGATGCGTCTCTTCTGCAGGAGTATGATCCTATTTTTCTTGCTCCGTAGTATCTCTAGAGCCTCGGGAGCGTAGGCTGGAGCGATGAGCACCTCGCAGAATAGGGCATTGATGCTCTCGGCTGTTGCCTTGTCTATAGGTCGGTTGGCTACGAGTACGCCACCAAAGGCAGATACAGGGTCGCAAGCTAGGGCAGCTTCCCATGCCTCTAGGATGGTGGTGGCTGAGGCGAAACCACAGGCGTTGTTGTGCTTGAGGATAGCGAAGCTAGGCGCATCAAAGTCTTGAATGAGCTGGATAGCGGCATCAACGTCTTGGAGGTTGTTGTACGAGAGTTCCTTGCCGTGTAGCTGTTCCAAGTACTGCTCTAGGTCGCCAAAGAAAAAAGCTCTCTGATGCGGGTTCTCGCCATAGCGCAGAGGTTGGGGGCGATCTAGGGCAGGGCGAAAGGCAGTCTGCTCATCGGCATCGAAATAGCGGAAAATAGCAGCATCGTATCCAGAGCTAACGGCAAAGGCTTGTCGGGCGAAGCTACGGCGCTGCTCGAGGGTAGTGCATGGCCCTTGGCTACGTATGATGTCGTAGAGCTGTGCATACTGAGCTTGGGAGGCTACGATGACGACGTCAGCGAAGTTTTTAGCGGCTCCACGGATCAAGGATATCCCCCCAACGTCTATCTTCTCAATGACCTCATCGGCCGATGCCCCCGATGCTACTGTTGCCTCAAAGGGATAAAGATCTACGATGATGAGGTCGATCATCGGAATACTGTATCGAGCTACTTCGCTCTGATCGCTAGGATTGTCTCGACGAGCAAGTATGCCACCTAGTATGGCAGGGTGCAAGGTCTTCACTCTTCCTCCGAGCATCGAGGGATATTGGGTCAACTCTTCGACGGCTTCACATGGGTAGCCGAGCTCTTCGATAAATGAGCGTGTACCACCTGTAGAGATAAAGCCTACCCCTCCCCTGTGGAGCTCTGCCAGGATCTCAGACAAACCCTCTTTGTGATAAACAGATACGAGAGCCTTACGAATGATCTTTTCCATTATTCTGTGCTATACTTGCTTTACTTATTGCTATTGACCTACAAAGGTAATTCTTTTCTAGCACTCTGCATCATAGGGCAACGATTTTTTACACAACTCCTACACACCTCTATCCTATAGGGCGTCTCTCTCCCACAACCATCAGATAAGCCCTCCCCGCCGGCTCCCTCCAAGACCACGACTGAAGGCCACGTACATCAATACTCAATCTTCGCCTTCATCGATATTCAATGTTCGTCTCGGTCGATATTGAAGGATCACCTTCATCGATATTCAATGCTGATGTTGGTCGATGTTGTGTGATCGCATGGTGGCTCTGTACACCCACTAGAGACCTGGGATACTGGCTCGATAGACATTCGGCGAGAAGGTAGGCGTGGAGGTGTAACCTATGTTACAATTTGAGGCATCAGTTACGTCTATTTTTGCACTGAGAACTAGTCTCCCAAACGTCAAAAAAAGATACAATTATGATCGGAACAGAACTAAGAGCGTGCGGACAGCTACTCAACAACAAGGAACTCATGCTCGTACATCTCAAGCTAGCAGACGGCGAGCGTATAGCCCCACACGACCACTGTGGGCAAGAGGTCTTCTTCACCATGGTCGATGGCCGTGTGGTAGTTAGCCTAGACGAAACAGAACGCCACGAGCTAACTCCTGGTGCAGTACTGCACTTCCCTGGTGAGGCTAGCGTGAGCGTATGCGCCATGGAGGATAGCGAATTCTTCGTCTACCTAATCAATCGACACGATTAGACCATGGCGATGCAACACCACCTCCCCGAGGTCGATCTCGATAAGCTACGCCGTGTGCTCGAGATCAAAAAGGCATACAATGCAGGGCATATCAGCCTCGAGGCTGGGCGCGCCCGCATGCGTGCCGAGGTAGGGAGCCTACGACCCTACGAGATAGCTCTAGCCGAGCAGGAGCTACAGACGATCGAGGATGATGAATGCCGCAAGGAGAACATCCAACAGATGATAGACCTCTTTCGCGACGTTATGGACACGAGTCGCCCTGACTTACCTCTCGATCATCCCATAGCCTGCTACTATAGAGAGAACGATGAGATGCGCAAGCATCTACGTGCTATCGAAGACCTAGTGCAGTACCCCGTCGTCAAGAACCAATGGCTAGAGCTCTACGACAAGCTCGCCCAGTGGCGTACGCATCTGGCTCGCAAGCAAAACCAGCTCTATTCACTCCTCGAGAAGAAAGGCTTCGATCGCCCTACGACGACGATGTGGCTACTTGACGACTTCGTCCGCGATGAGATCCGCGATGCTCGTAGGCTCATTGACGACGACCACGACGACGAGTTCATAGCCCTACAGCCCACTATCGTGGCAGATATTCTTGACCTGATACACAAAGAGGAGACAATCCTCTACCCTACCTCGCTGGCCATGATCGCGCCAGAGGAGTTTGAGGATATGAAGTCGGGCGACCGCGAGATCGGCTTCGCTTATATCACTATCGATCCCACAGCCGAGGCATCGCTCGAAACCAATGCTACTCCACCACCTCTAGGTGCCAGCTTCGTGGCCGATTTGGCCACCCTACTAGGCAAGTATGGCCTATCGGGAAGTAGCTCCCCTCATCAGCTCCTTGATGTGGCTACAGGACAGCTGAGCCTAGAGCAGATCAATCTCATATACAAGCATCTGCCTATAGATATATCGTTCGTTGATGAGAACGAACTAGTGTGCTTCTACTCCGACACCGATCATCGCATTTTTCCCCGTAGCAAGAATGTGATCGGTCGCGATGTCAAGAACTGCCACCCACGCACCAGTGTACACCTCGTAGAGGAGATTATCGCCAAGTTTCGGTCGGGCGAACAAGACTCGGTAGACTTCTGGATCAATAAGCCTGGACTCTTCATCTACATCTACTACGTGGCAGTACGCGATGAGCAGGGACGCTTCAGAGGTGTGCTAGAGATGATGCAAGACTGCACACGCATTCGTGAGCTACAAGACTCTCGTACCCTCCTCACGTGGTCTGATGACACCAAGGGCTCGAGGCGAGAGGAGCAAACCGTGACCAAGGTCGAGGGGCACGAGCCTCCTCCCACATCAGCCACGCCTCCTCGCTCCAGCCAAGGCCTAGAGATAACCCCCGAGACTCGTGTACAAGATCTCCTCAAGGCCTATCCTAGCCTGCGAGATGAGCTTCCCAAGATCAACGATGCCTTCAAGATGCTCAAGTCGCCTCTAGCACGGATCATCATCCCCAAGGCGACCGTCAGCACCATGAGTGAGCGTAGTGGCATGCCTCTCAAGGATCTTATCCCTGCGCTTACACGCCTCATCGCCTCCCTCGAGCATAGCTGACAAGAAACTCTGCCAAGCATCGAGCATGGGCTGTATCGACGACGTCCTGTCGCGGTACAGCCCATGCACATCTCTAACAGGGCAGAAAGGCTACACTCTAGCGAGAACCGACATTATGTCAGTAATCTGTCAGCTCTCGAGCCTTGTCCAGGCTATGGCACAGCCTTTGTCTCAGTATAGGGCGTGTGGCTGATGAAGCTCGTCAGCGACACGACTAACGTAGTAAGCAAAATCAAAAAGTAAAAACAAGAATATGGGAAAGATCATCGGAATTGACCTCGGTACCACAAACTCGTGCGTATCGGTACTAGAAGGTAACGAACCTATCGTTATCGCAAACAGCGAAGGCAAGCGCACTACCCCCTCGGTAGTAGCCTTCATCGAGGGAGGAGAACGCAAGGTAGGCGACCCTGCCAAGCGTCAGGCTATCACCAATCCTACCAAGACAATCTACTCGATCAAGCGTTTCATGGGTGAGACCTTCGCTCAGGTGTCTGACGAGGTAGGTCGCGTGCCCTACAAGGTAGTCAAGGGCGACAACAACACGCCTCGCGTAGACATAGACGGCCGTCTATACACACCCCAAGAGATCTCGGCTATCATCCTACAGAAGATGAAGAAGACGGCCGAAGACTACCTCGGTGCAGAGGTAACAGATGCCGTGATCACGGTGCCTGCCTACTTCAACGATGCCCAGCGCCAAGCTACCAAGGAAGCTGGTGAGATCGCAGGCCTCAACGTACGCCGTATCGTCAATGAACCCACGGCCGCATCGCTCGCCTATGGGCTCGATAAAGCCAATCGTGATATGAAGATCGCGGTCTTTGACCTCGGTGGTGGGACGTTCGACATCAGTATTCTAGAGCTGGGTGATGGGGTGTTTGAGGTACGCTCTACCAATGGTGATACACACCTTGGTGGCGACGACTTCGACCAAGTGATCATCGACTGGCTAGCTGGCGAGTTCAAGGCCGATGAAGGTATCGATCTCCGTCAAGACCCGATGGCTCTACAACGCCTCAAGGAGGCTGCCGAGAAGGCCAAGATAGAGCTCTCTAGCGCGACGTCTACCGACATCAACCTACCCTACATCATGCCTGTCAATGGTGTGCCCAAGCACCTTGTGCGTAGCCTAACGCGTGCTAAGTTTGAACAGCTAGCCGACCGCCTCATCCAGGCATGTATCGCTCCCTGCGAGCAGGCTATGCGCGATGCTGGCCTAGGTAAGAGCGACATCGATGAGGTAATCCTAGTAGGCGGCTCTACACGTATCCCTGCTATCCAGGCTATCGTAGAGAAGATCTTCGGCAAGACTCCCAGCAAGGGTGTGAACCCCGATGAAGTGGTAGCTGTAGGTGCGGCTATTCAGGGTGGTGTACTCACGGGTGAGATCAAGGACGTGCTCCTGCTCGACGTTACGCCTCTGTCGCTCGGTATTGAGACGATGGGTGGCGTGATGACCAAGCTTATCGAGGCCAATACGACCATCCCTACGAAGAAGAGCGAGATCTTCACTACGGCTGTGGACAACCAGCCCGAGGTAGACATCCACGTGCTACAGGGCGAGCGCTCTATGGCCAAGGACAACAAGAGTATCGGTCGCTTCAAGCTCGATGGTATCCTGCCAGCTCCTCGCCAGACGCCACAGATCGAGGTAACATTCGACATCGATGCTAACGGTATCCTCAGCGTAACAGCTGTCGACAAGGGCACAGGCAAGCAACAGAACATCCGCATCGAGGCCTCTAGCGGTCTGAGCGAAGAGGAGATCAAGCGCATGAAGGATGAGGCTGCTGCCAATGCCGAAGCCGACAAGCGCGAGAGTGAACGTATCGGCAAGCTCAACCAAGCCGATAGCACTATCTTCCAGACTGAGAAGCAGCTCGCCGAGCTTGGCGACAAGCTCCCTGCCGACAAGAAGGCTCCCGTAGAGACAGCTCTTGCCAAGCTCAAGGAAGCTCATCAGGCACAAAACATCGAAGGCATTGATGCTGCTATGGCCGAGCTCAACACGGCTTTCCATGCTATCAGCCAAGAGATGTACAGTGCCCAGCAGGGCGGTGGCGAAGCGCAAGCCAGCGGCTCTCAGCCCAATGCTGGCACAAGCACTCAGCAAGGCTCCAACATTAGTGACGCCGACTTCGAAGAAGTGAAGTAGCCCCTATCCTCGCGGATCTCTATCCGCCCTCCCAATTAGAGGGACAAGCGCAGTAGACTTTCATCACCTACTGCGCTTGTCTCTTCTTTGCAGTCCCCTACTGGCAAGCCTCTCTCTTTGGGGACGCTCAGCCTATCAATCTGTCGATCATCCCAATTGGGCACTATGGCGAGATATTTGAGCAGGAGCATATTATCAGTTCGATGATTATAGATACTTTTGCCTCAAACAAAGCGCACAGAGCAGACCAATAGGCGACTCTGTACGCTGATAGATATGTGTCCAAGCAATCATCCTCGCGCTTGCCCTTAGGATCGAGCAGTGCAATGGGCCCAACACTTAAGATCAACATCAATATGCAAGATCTCTCTAGATCTCTCATCCTCCTCAATGGAGAGTTGAAAACCCTACAAATAGCATCTATCCATAGGATAAGTGCCTCCGCTTATCGTGTATGCTTCAAGAATAATCAGAAAGCCTACACATACAGTGCAGACAAGGTACTATGGCTCACCGACCCTCAGTGGATGATACCAGACCTCTGCAATGTATACCGAGAAGGTAGGCTACAGACTGATGTTACGGAGATATGGCAGTTTGATACGGTGCAAAGCACGTATTGGCGTATCAAATACCGCAATGGCTTCGAGGCTGAATGTGACGAGAGCCAGATGACTGTTGCCAAAACATGCTTGGATGACACCACCTCTAGAGACACCTTGGCTTATCTGCGCCAAGTGGCAGCCATTAACCCTCTACCCAGAGACGAAGGGAGCCTCTTGGCACAAATATACGATAGGGTAACCCACGTAGACGACAAGACGGCTGCAGCTTGCTACCTCAACCCCGACAAATACAAGATCCAGCGGCGAACTCACAGGGAGCTGATCTACCCCTTTGGATGCAATGCTAGCCAAAAGAAAGCTGTCGCCACTGCGTTTGAGCACCAAGTAAGTGTTATTCAGGGTCCTCCAGGCACTGGCAAGACACAGACTATCCTCAATATCATAGCTAATATAGTAAGGGATAATAAGACTGTACTCGTCGTATCATACAACAACTCTGCTACCGCCAACATACAGGAGAAACTCGAGAAATATGGTATTGCGTTCATTGTAGCTCCTCTGGGTCGCCAAGACAATAAAGAGATGTTCATACGCAATCAGACTTCTATTCCCGAAGGCCTCTCCTCCTGGTCGTGCACTAGGGCAGAAGAGAGGCGCATGCGGGGCATACTACGCGATACGCTCCTTGATCTAGATAAGGTGTATGAGCTCCTCAATCAAGAGGCTCAGCTCCGGCAAGAGTTACAAGCGATCGATCTAGAATGGAGACATTTCTGCAGGAGCAATGCGATTGATGAAGACAGCACATTGCAGAGTAGGTCGCAAGCGTCCCTCATCCTCAAGCTATGGCTTCATTACCAATCCCGAGCTGATGGTACAGCCATCATTCGTCCTGGGATCTGGTCAAGAATAGCAGAGAGGATACGGGCTCTACGGATGTGGATCATATGCAGATACAAGCTAAGGCTCAAGAGTGCATACGACAAAGCGAATGTACAGCCACTAGTCATCGAGCTACAGACTTTGTACTATCTGAATAGGCGCATGGAGATAGAAGAGCTACTAGAGGAGGTCAAGCAGGCCCTCTCAGGATACAATGCTGACGCACTGACTAAGTCATTGACGGAAACCTCTGCAAATCTCCTCAAAGCCTCCATACACAACAAATACGATGGATACAAAGAAATTACTCTGCACAGCATCAGCGATATACACTATCGCTGGAGTGAGTTTATCAAGCGATACCCTGTGGTGTTGAGCACCACCTTCTCTGCTCGCTCATGCTCTGTAGACAGCAAGCCATACGACTATATCATCATGGACGAAGCCTCACAAATATCGGTAGAGACTGGAGCTCTAGCATTGACTTGCGCTTACAACGCGGTGATTGTGGGTGATACCATGCAATTACCCAATGTGGTAACAGACAAGGATAGAGTGAAGCTCGCCACCATTATGCAACAGTATCATATCTCCGATGGGTATGATTGCTCCAAACATAGCTTTCTAGAGTCGGTGCGTGCTGTTATCAATAACGTACCTGAGATCGTACTTCGAGAGCACTATCGTTGCCATCCACGCATCATCAACTTCTGCAACCAAAAGTTCTATGGTGGCACCCTAATCATCATGACCCACGACCATGGAGAGGAAGATGTGCTGTGCGCTCATCTCACAGTCAAGGGCAATCATGCGACAAGACAATACAATCAACGCGAGATAGATGTAGTCCGCGAAGAAGTCCTCCCGTTTCTTACTAGCTATGGCGATATTGGCATCGTCACTCCTTACAACAATCAGGTCGATCAGTTTCATCAGCAGATACCCGATCTAGATGTAGCCACCATCCACAAGTATCAAGGGAGAGAAAAGGATGCTATTATTATGAGCACTGTCGATAATCAGATAACTCCATTTGCCGATGATGCCAACCTACTGAATGTAGCAGTGTCTCGAGCCAAAAAGAAGTTTCATCTCGTGATGACAGGCAATGAACAAACAAACCATGGCAACCTCATGGACTTGCTCGACTATATACACTACAACAATTGCACCATTACCAATAGCAAGATTGCATCTATCTTCGATTATCTCTATGCGCAATACACGTCTGAGAGAATGGCTTTGCTTGAGAAGTTGCCACAAGTGTCCGAATACGCTTCAGAGAACATGACATATCACCTAATCTGTGATATACTTGCATCAGACAATCATTTCTCTCACCTCAGAGTCCTATGCCATATGCCTCTTCGGCTGATCATACAAGACTCGTCCTTGATGTCTCCAGAGGAGCTGGCATATGCCAGCAACTACAATACTCACATCGACTTCCTCATCATCAGTTCGATCAGCAAGAAGCCTCTACTTGGCATAGAGACAGACGGCTATTCTTTTCACAACAATGCCACGGAGCAGCACAAAAGAGATGAACTAAAAAATCGTATTCTCGCTCTATATTCTATCCCCTTGATACGGCTATCGACGAAAGGCAGTCAAGAGAGAGAAAAGATCATCGATATGCTGATATCCCTATGCGACCGAGGGCATCAACCTATCTAATACATTGTAGCTCCCGTATTTTTCAATCGTTGATCTTCATGTCGAAATAAAAGGAGTACAGATAGCTCTCCGAGTATCTTCTTTTGAATACCACATGTGCCTGCATACTATAGTGTGCAGCCGTGCATACTATAGTATGCAGTCGTGCGTACTATAGTATGCAGTCGTGCGTACTATAGTATGCAGTCGTGCATACTATAGTATGCAGTCGTGCATACTATAGTATGCAGTCGTGCGTACTATAGTATGCGGTCGTGCGTACTATAGTATGCAGTCGTGCGTACTATAGTGTGCGGTCGTGCGTACTATAGTGTGCGGTTATGCGTACTATAGCAGGCAATTTCCCGATTTTGATCTCTTATGATTGAATGGACAGAGGTCAATTATCAGAACTTGTAACTGCTCAGGCGTAAGGTTGGAAGACTGAAGAAGCTCCATGAATTCATCCTGACGAGGATGCCCGAGAGTTATCCTATATAGAGATAGCACCTGTACGAGTCGTTCGTACCGACTACGATCACGGCTCATGGGGTACATCGGCACGATACGCTCTATACGAACGAGCTGTGCTTGGATCTCTAGAGCTAACTCATCAAATGGTAGATTATTCGTCCAGTACCGCCTGCAGATTCAGAAGCAATGCAGTGTAGAGAAAACACTCTGTATCCTTATCTTGTACTGCAACAATCGTAATAGTGAGATTAAAGGTGTATATTTGCACATTATATGATGCATTGAAGATATGGCAAAGAATACGATGGGGACTAAGCTCCCTCGAAAGTTGGAGCAGAAGATGCAGATTGTGGGAGAGCAATTCAAGTTCGCCCGCCTGCGTCGTAATCTTAGCGTGGCACAGATTGCAGAGCATGCCACTTGCTCCCCGCCGACCGTCTCTCGTATTGAGAAAGGTTCTCCTACCGTATCTATTGGGATCTACCTGCGGGTTCTCTATAGCTCTACAGCTCGAAGATGACATCCTTCTCATCGCCAAAGATGATGAACTAGGTTGTCGCCTGCAAGATCTCTCGCTCATCAATCGTCGTTGTGCCTCTAAAAAGGAGTAAACTATGCAGAAATTACTGGTATATGCTGACTTTGATTGGCTGAAAGAGCCGACACTTATAGGGGAGTTGAGCTATTTTTGTGAGAAGTAATGCCAATAGTTATCAATGTTGTAATATTTAATTCCTTATTATGATACCTCAATTTGATGAAGTACGGATACAAGCACTGAAAGAGCTAAAAACAGGAGTTGTAATGAGAGCTAAGGATTTACGTATTCCCTTGGCTAAACGCTTTCAATTGACAGAGGAGGAAATGAGTGCTCGGTATCCTTCTGGAAATGGAGAAATATTCTTAAATCGTATTTCGTGGGCTTTGTCGTATCTTTTTATTGCAGGACTTGTAGAAAAAGTTCAAAAAGGTGATTACAAAATCAGCGAAAAGGGCTTATCTATGTTGTCTTCGTGTACAGAGGAGCAAATTAATAAATTCGTTAAGGAGACAGTGAATGCGAAAGCTCCAAAGAAGGCTTCTAAAAGCAAGAATGCCAAGAATATCTCCTCCCATGAGGGAAATGATGATGAGCGTACACCGGAAGAAGAATTAGAGGATTCCTATAATCGGATAAAGCAGAATGTACAATCTCAAATTCTGACTACGATACTAAGTAAACAACCACAAGAATTTGAACGATTAGTCGTGAGGTTGCTTCAGGCGATGGGCTATGGTGGCGAGGTCAAAAACTCTGGTATCGTTACGAAACTCTCTAATGATGGCGGTATAGATGGTATTATTAAAGAGGATATTTTGGGCTTTAATCATATATCTATACAGGCAAAGCGATATGCTCTAGACAATTACGTTGGTCGTAAAGAGGTTCAAAGTTTTGTAGGAGCTGTTGCTGGAACTTCATCCAAGAAAGGAGTCTTCATCACTACTTCGGATTATAGCAAAGGAGCAATAGACTACGTGGAAAGTCTAAATGGCTCTCCAACTATTATTCTGATAAATGGTCAGCAATTGACAGAATACATTTATGATTGTGGTTTAGGATTGCAAACCGAGAAAGCCCTTAAAGTCATGAAAATGGATATGGACTACTGGGATGCAATGGATAATGTTCAATGATATCCTGCCTTAAACAAAGCAACTCATTATTTGATAATAATCACTCCGAAAAAACTTTCAACTTTTCTGATTTTTCTCCACAACTAGGATTGAATCCTAATTCTACTAAAACTTTTGATTAATAGATCACGAAATCGTACACGTGGAATGTCACCGTCCTATTGGGTGTAAATTCTCCTTTTCTTGGAAATGATATCCTCGAAAAGGGGTATCATAGCGTCCAAATCACTATATTTGCTACTGATAAGGTATAAGTTAGTTTTGGATGGAAGCAAGGACAATCATAGCGCAGTATGTGAAAGAGATGCGTAAGAAGTATAAACTGACACAAGTAGGCCTCTCTGAGAAAGCTGGCGTGGGGCTACGCTTCGTACGAGAGCTAGAGCAAGGTAAGACTACGCTTCGCCTTGATAAAGTCAATAAAGTCTTCGAACTCTTTGGTTTGGAGTATGATCCTGTGCCGATGAAAAGAGAAGAGAATTAGTAATCTACAACAATAAACTCAGATACAGATGTATACGGTAGCCGAACAGCAAATAGAAGAAAGATTAATTAAGCGCCTCGAAAGCCTTAAGTATATTTATCGAGCAGATATCAGAGATAGGGCGACTTTGGAGGCTAATTTTCGTAAGAAGTTTGAGCAACTCAATGGAGTCATACTGACAGACCGAGAGTTTGAGCGACTTCTTTCAGACATTATTCCTGCCACACCAGATGTGTATGAGTCTTCTCGGTTACTGCGCGAACGCAATCTTTTCTTGAGAGAAGATGGCACTCCGTTGTACTATACACTTGTTAATATTAAAGATTGGTGTAGGAATGACTATGAAGTAATCAATCAGTTACGTATCAATACACACAGTAGTCATCATCGCTATGATGTTATCATCCTAATTAATGGGCTTCCTCTTGTACAAATAGAATTGAAAGCCCATAAAGTTTCACCTCGAGCTGCGATACAGCAGATTGTCAACTATAAGAATGATGTGGGAAATGGTTACGCTAACACCCTGCTCGCCTTCATGCAGTTGTTTATTGTGAGCAATGAGGCTGAGACGAGTTACTTCGCCAATAACAATGCTAAGGAATTACAGTTTGATGCCAAAGAACAATACTTGCCGATATACCATTTAGCCGATGAGAATAATCACAAAATAATGCACCTGCATAGTTTTGCGACAAGAATGCTTGCGAAATGTACTTTGGGAGAACTCATCAGTCGATACATGGTACTGGTCGCGAGTGAACGTAAGCTTCTAATCATGCGTCCTTACCAAATTTACGCAGTCCAAGCAATCGTTAAGTGTATTGAGGAAAATCGTGGTAACGGTTATATTTGGCATACTACAGGATCAGGTAAAACGCTTACCTCATTCAAGGCATCTACTCTTCTTAAAGACAATCCGAGTATAGAGAAATGCCTTTTTGTTGTAGATAGAAAAGATTTAGATCGTCAAACGCGAGATGAATTCAATAAGTTTCAGCAGGGTTGTGTTGAGGAGAATACTAATACAGAGACACTTGTGAAACGATTGGAATCTTCAGACTATACGGACAAGGTGATAGTAACGACCATACAAAAGTTAGGCATAGCCCTCGACCCTAAAAACAAGAAGAACTATCAAGAGCGTCTTAAACCTCTCTCTGATAAACGTCTTGTTTTCATCTTTGACGAATGTCATCGCTCACAATTTGGAGAAAATCATAAAGCAATCAAGGCATTTTTTCCAAAAGCTCAGCTATTTGGTTTTACTGGAACACCTATATTTGAAGAGAATGCAGTGCAAGTTAAAATTGAAGGTCAAGAGGCTTCTATGCTGACAACAGAAGATGTCTTTCAGCAACTTCTACACTCCTACACTATTACTAATGCCATTGAGGATCGGAATGTCCTGCGATTTAATGTGGACTACTATCGACCCAATGACCAATTGACAAATGCTCACAGGCAAGTGACCAAGAAAGCGGTTATTGAAGAAATTCTTGCCAAGCATGATGCCATATCTTTTTCCAGACAATTCAATGCCATTTTTGCAACGAGTAGTATCAATGATGCTATTGAGTACTATCAGTTATTTAAAGTGGTACAAGATGAACATCGGGCGAAGAATCCTGGCTTTGTGCCTCTGAACATCGCTTGTGTGTTCTCTCCTCCCGCTGAGGGAAATAAAGAGGTGGAGCAATTGCAGGAGGACTTAGAACAGGAAAAAGCAGATAATTTGGTCGATCCCAATAGCAAAAAAGTAGCTCTAGAGGGAATTATCTCGGACTATAATGAGCGTTATGGCGTTGCCCACAGCATTTCGGAATTTGATGCCTATTACCAAGATATTCAGAAGCGTATCAAAGATCAGAAATGGAGTGAATATCCTCGCGATAAAAAGATAGATATAACAATCGTTGTAGACATGCTCCTTACGGGGTTCGACTCCAAATACCTGGGCATTCTCTACGTGGACAAAGAGCTCAAATATCATGGACTTATTCAAGCCTTCTCTCGCACCAATCGCATACTAAATGAAACCAAAAACTTTGGAAAGATTTTGGATTTCCGTTCTCAGATGTCATCTGTAGACGATGCTGTTCGTCTATTTTCTGGTCTTAAAGAGGAGATGCCAGATCCTACGATATGGCTT